>JBDNAQ010000026.1:0-7752 GCA_039768345.1 Flavobacteriaceae bacterium | reverse complement strand
TTACAAAGGTCGGGCAGGAACCAAGACCGCTCCTATCAGCTATGCGGCTGATTACATAAAGTTTCGGGAACGCATATTAATTATGATGCATGACTATCAATTATGACGCAAATGACGAATTTTAGCGCTCCACAGAGAACAACCAAATAATATGGGTTTGCCAAAATTTTGTCTAATTTCGACCTAGTAAAAAACAGCATGCAAGACTCATCGTTTAACGACTCCCGCTTTGTTGACCAGGCAGAGTCCATCATTCTGGAAAACCTGGCAAATGAACAATTCGGGGTCTCTGAACTGGCAGAAGCTATGAATATGAGTCGTTCCAGTCTGCTCAGGAAGGTTAAGAAACATACCAAGCTCTCTGCCAGTCGTTTTATCCGTCAGGTACGTCTGAAAAAGGGTATGGAAATGCTCAAGACAACTTCTTTGACGGTTTCTGAGATATCTTACAATGTCGGATTTGGAAGTTCATCTTATTTTATAAAATGCTTTCGTGAGTATTATGGTCATCCTCCGGGAGCGGTAGGTAAAAGAGAGGCAGAAGAAGAAAGCATTGAGATCGATAAGAGCAAAAAATTGCCATGGCTCTATATAGTAGGGGGTTTGCTGATTTTGCTCACCGCAGTATACTTCATTTTCAATAATAAAGCTTCTTCTTCGAAGGTGGAACTGGAGAAGTCTATAGCCGTTTTGCCCTTTAAGAATGAGAGTAGCGACTCTACCAATGTATATTTTATCAACGGGCTTATGGAATCGACCCTGAATAATCTGCAGAAGATCGAAGATTTTAGAGTTGTAAGCCGGACTTCTGTAGAGAAATACAGAAATACTGAGATGCGTGTTCCGGAGATCGCTGAAGAACTCAATGTTAATTACCTGGTTGAGGGCAGTGGACAGCGGATTGGAGATCAGGTCTTGCTCAATATCCAGTTGATAGATGCTTCTACTGACAGGCCAGTCTGGGCCGAACAGTATAATCGTGAAGCCATTGATATATTTGGTTTGCAGAATGAAGTGGCCAGGAAGATAGCTGATGCCATTGAGGCTGTGGTAACTCCTGCCGAACTTGAACAAATCGAGAAAAAACCTACGGAGAACCTGCTGGCATATGACTATTATCTGCAGGCATTAGACCCCTACAATGAAGGAACCAGAGAGGGGTTAGAGCGTGCCATCCCCTTATATGAGAAGGCTGTTGAACAAGATCCGCAGTTCTCTTTGGCTTATGCTAATCTTGCCATATCGTACTATTTTCTCGACATATACCAGAAACAAAAAAAGTATACTGAGCTTATCAACAATTATGCAGACAAGGCACTTCTTTATGATTCCAAATCTGCCGAAAGTCTTATTGCCAAGGCACTTTATTATATGCATACCGAGGAATTTCGCCTGGCCTTGCCACATCTGGAGAAAGCCCTGGAGTACAATCCAAATTCATCAGCCGTGGTGCAGATGCTCGCAGATTTATATGCGCGTGTGATCCCTGACACCGGTAAATACCTGGAGTATGCACTCAAAGGTATTCAACTCGATATTGCGGCAAATGATTCTATCAGCAGGAGCTATATATATCTGCATCTGAGCAATGCCCTTGTCCAGTCGGGTTTTGTAGATGAGTCGCTGGAGTACATCAACAAGTCTCTGGACTACTTCCCGGAGAATGAATACTCGCCTTTGGTAAAAACATATATACTTTATGCTAAAAACCTTGATATTGAACAGACCAATAAATTATTAATTCAGGAGTGGAAAAAGGATACAACCCGACTTGATATTATGCAGGAAGTAGCAAAAAGCTATTATTTTCAGGAAGACTATGAGAATGCCTTTTATTACTACAGAAAATTTGTGGAGGCCAAAGAAAAGTACCAGTTAGATATCTATCCACAGGAAGATGTAAAGATTGGTATAGTCTACCAAAACATGGGTCTGGAAGAAGAGGCAAAAGACTTTTTTGAGGCATATGCAGCATACTGCGATAAAGACCAATCTATCTACAAGAGCGCAAGTATGGCAGTGAAATATGTGATCGAGGGCAAACACGACCTGGCTATCGAACAACTCAAGATCTTCTCAGCACAAGATAACTATCAGTACTGGATCTTGTTATTCATGGAAATTGACCCTGCGATGCAACCTCTGAAAAGCCATCCGGAATTCGATGGAACTATCCAAAAGATTAAAGATCGGTTTTGGAAAAATCAGGACAGGTTGAGAAAAATACTGGAGGAGAAGGAACTGTTATAGGTAACAAATAAATTAGCTTCACGAACAGCTATGCTTTCGTCGAACGATTTGAATGCCGCGAAAATTTCAGTCGTTTATCGCCTTTATTCTCAAGATCTATTGACCCATGGCGGAGTTAAGTTTTTCCCACATCTCATCGTGAAATTCTATAGGTACAAGAGAGCCATCTGGGGCCTCTCCCATACGTATTATCACCAGGTTCTGGCTGGGTACTATTTCTACAAACTGTCCGTTTTTACCCATTCCTGCAAACAGATCATCGGGCGCGTTGCCAGACAAGGATATGTTAAATGAATTCGGGAGACCAGGGAAGATGATACTGCTTTTTCCATTCAACCACCAGAGATACCCATAAGAAGGGTTGAGGTCCTGAGAAGTGCTGACCATCTGGTCAAAGTAATCCTCATCAGACAAAACTGAGGTGTCGTTCCATTTTCCTTTGTTTAATATCAATAAACCGAATCTCGCCATGTCTCTGGCTGTACTCCAGTAAACATTGTTATAACCCAGGGATATCCATTGACCATTCATGCCTATAACAGATTCAAGTTTTTGGTCGGTGTAAAGATTATAATCAATCCCGGTGGCATTAGTAACCACCTGTTCTAACAGTGTATAGGGAGCATTGTGGTAGAACCATTGAGTGCCGGCATCGCTCTTATATTCAAGACAGGACGGTTCTGTGCAATCCAGATCCGATACCAGGTATTCCAGGCCGGTAGTCATTGTGAGTTGAGCTTTGAGCGTAATCAGATCTTCTTTTTCCTCAACCATAGACGTCCACCCCTTACCCAGGTAATCCGACGTCTTGTCGTTGATATTTAAGTGGCCTTCCTCTTGGGCTATTCCAACCAGTGTAGCTGTCAGGGTTTTACCTGCAGATGCCCAATACCACTGACTATTTGAATCAAAGCTTGCGGTATTGGTTATATTGGAACCCCAGTATTTTTCGACAACTATTTTACCATCTTTTAGCACGAGAAAAGCTCTTGTGCGGTTAGACTCTAAATAATCGTAAAGACCTTCGAGTTCAATTTCATTCCAGTCGAGCGTTGTCGGCGAGCTAGTCTCCCAATCTAAACCACTGCCGGGCGGAAAATACAATTCTTGCTCTGGCGAATCGGGATCCGTATCAACATCGTCATTGCTGCAGCCGGTTAAAAGTAATATTAGTAGTAATGGTGAGAGAAGTGTTTTCATAAAACTTTACGTTCAATATTCTGGTATACGACTCCTTCCAGCGCAAAAGGATTAATAATAATCAATAACTGGAGTCATTAATACTAAACGTCAGACATTTCATAGCTATTGCCCATAAATTGAGAAGTTGTATCAGAAGACTTTCGGGGCGGGTCTATAACTATTAGAACAGGCAGGCCCTAGTGGAGTAGAAATTTCTATGGGTCAAAACCCCTTACAGGGACGATGACCATAAGATCCAGGGGGTGGCCAGAAGGAAGATTGCGGTATTTAATACGGTAATAATTGCACCTTGTTTGTAAATATCTTTTGTAGGCAAAAAACCACTGCCTGCAAATAGGACATTTGAACTGGACGCCTGCGGAGTAATGACAGCAAAATAGTTAGTAGCAAATGAGAGCATAAAAGCCATTAAAGCGGCGGGCACCTGAGCATCGACAGCCACCTGTAAGAAAACGGCATATAATGCCAGCAAATGAGCTGTTTGGCTCACAAAAAGGTAGTGAATCGCGACATACAATACGGTCAGGAAGATATATACCGTTACCCAGTCATAATCGCTGATATAGGTAGCGATCTGAGCACCCAGGGTTTTCATAAAGCCCATATCGTTCAATGCGGTACTCATCATATATAATATAGCAAACCATACATAGGTTTCCAGTGCATCTCCGCCACCTTGCCGAATATCTTTAAGCGTGTACACATTGGCTAATATCAGGATCGATAATCCAAGAAAGGCAACAATCGCCAGGTTTATATTTAAAACCGGCGAAAAGGCCCAGAGAAGTACCATTCCAAAGAAGGTAATACCCATTATCCATTCCTTCCTGCTCATTGGCCCCATTTTCTGCAATGCCTTCCTGGCCATTTCAGGGGCTTCCGGAGTATATTTACTCTCGGGAGGAAAGAGTTTATACAATATGATGGGAATGATCAACAGGGCGATAAAACAAGGTACTGAGGCCACAAAGAACCAATTCCCAAAATTCATGTTTACCCCAAATTGAGCTGCGATACCAGCACCTACCGGGTTGGCGGCCATTCCGGTAAACCAAAGGGCCGAACTTATTGTATGGCCCGATATGGCGGTCATCATAAGATAAGTACCCGTTTTTTTTCTGCCTTCCGGTGTTGGTAAGGATCCGGTGTCTAAGGCCAAAGCATGTGTGATGGGATACAGAATTCCCGATCTTGCCGTATTGCTTGGAATGGCCGGCCCCAGAATTGTATCGGTAGCCACGATGCAATAGCCAAGATTTAAGGTAGATTTCCCAAATCGGCGAATGAGCAGGAAGGCGATTCGTCTTCCCAATCCCGACTTAATAACTCCTTTTGCCACTAAAAAAGCGGCCAGGATAAGCAGAATAAAGCTCTCTGAGAAGCCTGAAAATGCTTTTTCGGGGGTAAGAACCCTCAACAATACCACGGCCACAAGAGCGATAACAGATGCGGTAAAAATCGACAGCGCTTCGATTAGAACTCCGATGATGGCGGTAAAAAAAATGGCGAATAAATGCCAGGCATCGACTGACAAGTCCCAGGGTATAGGGAGGTTCCAGATGGTTACACCGATCAAAAGGGTAATAGCTCTTTTAATCCAAAGTAATTTCGGGTTAATATCAGTTGGTGCTTCCACTAAAAATCAGTTCAATTGGTTTGATTAAAGTACCAATTATAATTCACTGGCTTACTATTCCAAACCAACTTTTCTATTGATAAAAATGGAGTGATAATGATAGAGGATTTCTTTTTCGCTTTTGGAACGGAGTTGCAATGGATAACTATTATTAAGCAGTATTCCTGCTGATATGTTCAGAAATCGCTTTTTCAAGTTGGGGGTAGTTTGTTTGAATCAGCCAGTGACCCGAATCCAATTCTAAAAACTCATAATCGTTTTTCATGTATTGATGCCCGTTTTTAACGGCAACCGATCCGATGGCCATATCCCGATTACCCCAAATAAATAAAGTTGGAACATTGATGTCTCCTAAAATTCGATTATTTGTCGCTTTTTTCAAGCTTTTGTAGTTACTTCGATAATAGTTTAATGCAGCCGTAAGTTGTCTTCGATTACCAAAAACTTTTAGATAATCCATGACTTCATCTTTATCGCTGTTTTTCCATAATCTTCTGAAAAGTTTGAAATTGTATTTGCGAATGCGCATTTCAGGAAGATAAGGCCATTGAAATACTCTTATGTACTGGCTCATTTTACGTTGCTCTACATCATTCACAATGGCGTTACCAAAGGCCTGTAAATGTGGAACAGATATTCCTGTCCAACTTAAAATTTTGTCTTTATGGTCATGAACTACCTTCCATCCCACAGCCGCTCCCCAATCATGCCCTACAAGATGGAATCTTGGTTTGTTCAAAAACTTAGCAATATGGAGCACATCCTTGGATAATTTATCCAGGCTATAATGTCTTTTGCCTGTAGGACAGGCATTCTTGCTATAACCTCTTTGATTTGGAGCAACACAATAATACCCGCTTTCTGAAAGCCTGGACATTAGCTTTTTCCACATATATGAGGTTTCAGGAAAGCCATGAAGAAAAATAACCAATACGTCTTTTGGATTGCCAGAAGTCCGGCAATCGAATACCAGATTCCCTATTTTAATTTCGATGGATTCCTGCATGGAATAATTTTTATGCTGATTC
Organism: Flavobacteriaceae bacterium; assembly: GCA_039768345.1. Lineage (GTDB taxonomy): Bacteria > Bacteroidota > Bacteroidia > Flavobacteriales > Flavobacteriaceae > JAHEJJ01. The sequence continues at coordinate 1,635 of JBDNAQ010000026.1, read as the reverse complement.
CTCTGACGATACCAAAACCCATTTCAGGGTGGATTCATCTATTTTAATTAAGAAAACACTAAGAAAAATTACTTATTCAAGGTTATTGAAGGTGATCAGTTTATTCAGGCAGTCTCTTTTTCACTATGGCGATCTGACCCATATGAGCAGCCTGATGTTCCAGTACATGGAACCATACCCAATGATTGTTGACGTTTTCATCTATGAAAGCAGCGAACCACTTATCATCTTTGGTTTTAAGGCCAGCCAGCGTTTTTTCGCGTACTTCCTCCCACAGATCCAGGTAGTACCTAATTGGTTTTCCTTTGATTTTTTCCTTTGATTCTGCTCCCAAACCACCTGCAACACTCCAAAATTCCTTCTCCTGGTCTGTCCATGTCTGTGCTGCTAAAGTTTCCACCTGATAGTATGATTCGGTAGCCATAATATGCATCAGCATTGCGCCAATACTGTTGGCCTTTTCATCGAATAGAAAATCGGTTTCAGCCTGACTTAATTCACCGACCTCTTTGGTTAGACGGTCCTTTAATTCTTCCAGCATATCGACCATGATACCTATTTGTGGGGTATACCCCTCCTCTGATTTGATTTCATATTGTGCATTCATTGCATTTAGCGAAAAAACAAGAATCAAAAATCCCCATATTCTTCCTCTCCATTGCATTGCCATGGGGTTTACTTCTTTAAGTATCATATAATTTTAGTTTTAATATTAAAATCTACCTTTCGTACTTATATGTTTTGGTTAATATAGTTGATTTGATTTTAAACGCTAAGGATACCAATTGGAAATCATGTTGCATAATAAAATGATGTTCCTGCTTCTAGTCTTGTTCTTTCTCATAAATAATCTTCATATCGGGCAGTTCCGTAAAATAGTAGTGTACCCAAATATAGAGGTGATTGAACAGAGCAAGCAGCAATGCGGCCTTAGATTGCAGTAAAATACCAGGCACCCAGAGTGCCATAAACCCGAAGACATACATGGCGTTGCCTGAGTATTTAAAAATGCCCTTTCTAACCATGGGGACATCTTTGTATTTCCCGGGCTGAAAATGATCGATACCGAATGCCCGGTCGATCCCGAAATATTTTTTGATAGAATAGGCGAGATAGGCAGGGGGCAATAGTAAGATTGCCGACAGGATATAGGATATTTCAGGATTAAGATCTAAGGTCCAGGCATTGGATATGGCAAGGCATATGAGCGAGACCGGCCTGGCCAGTATAAGTACGGTGAACCCCGCTTTGTAGAGGCCGAAAGCATGCTTCCCCAGATTTTTAGTAATCAGTTGATAATGTAATTCGAGTCTCCAGAATACCAGCACATAGATCTGATGCAGTATCGGCACCAAAAGCGTTATGATCAGCCAACTACGAGTAGAAATTCCGTAAAGTTCTCCCTGGAATAAAGTACTATCGATCCCCACATAATAATAGACACCCGCTACCAGGGCAATGAGAATCAGGATATGCCAAAGCTGTTGCTGTAATACTTTCATAGGTGATGGTTTAAACCTATATGCCCAGCGTTTCCAGATGTTTTACCTGATGATATGTCAATGCTGCTTTTATACAGGATTTCAATTCTTTCTTAGGGATGCTGTCCTGTATTTTAAAAACGATGGCGCGCTT
>JBDNAQ010000248.1:0-15205 GCA_039768345.1 Flavobacteriaceae bacterium | reverse complement strand
TAGATAGAGCACCATCCGTTCTAAATCGCTCCATCAAATCGAGGTGTTCGTCCCGAAGCAAAACCCCTAACTGGATATTCGGATTCAATTCTGCGATTGTGTTCATCACAGGCATTGTTGGAGCTGCATCGCCACACCAACTTTCTGTTAGCACCAGCCAGTATATTTTACGATCAACGGACTTTATCCGGTCTATCGACCTTTTGGGAAGATAAAAAGTCTTATCCCAGCGATTCATCCTCCGGCTGTTGAGGAGAGTATACCGGATCAGAGATTCTGTTTGCTGATGCCCTGTGGTTTTCCCCTGAGCGGCCATATCATCGGTGAGTTCTCTGAATGCCCTATAGGACATCGCTTTACGAATTTTTTTATTCATAAATAGTCTGATATCGCCTATATCCTTTAGCTGAGGTGAATTCATATCTCTTTTTCAATCCACTCCTTGGTCTGAAGGATTGTTAAAAACTTACATATCTTTATATTGATCAATTCAGGTTTTTATGGCAATTCAAAAATGCGGTTGGTGTTTAGGTGATCCTCTTTATGAAGCCTATCACGATGAGGAATGGGGTGTGCCTGTTAGGGACGATGAAACACTCTTCGAATTCCTGATCCTGGAAACTTTTCAGGCTGGATTGAGTTGGATTACGATCTTAAGAAAACGCGAGAATTTCAGAAAAGCCTTTGATAATTTTGATTATCATAAGATCGCCACTTATCAGCAGCCGAAAATAGATGAACTTCTTCAAGACACCGGTATCATAAGAAATCGATTAAAAATACTGTCAGCAATCAGCAACGCCAAAGCCTTTATGGAGGTTCAGGATGAATACGGGAGTTTTAGCAACTATATTTGGGCATTTGTCGACGGTGTGCCGATCAGGAATTCAATTGAGAATTATCGGGAAGGACCCTCCAAAACTCCACTCTCCGATAAGATAAGTAATGATTTAAAAAAACGAGGTTTTAAGTTTGTAGGCAGTACGGTGGTCTATGCGCATATGCAGGCCACTGGCATGGTGAATGATCACGAAACGAATTGTTTTAGGTATGAAGAGGTCTAGACAACTAGTATTGGCGCTGTTACTCCCACTCGTACTGGTTTCCTATAGCCAGGATAAATATGAAAGGGAACATCGAATAAAGAAAAATCAGTTTCCCACGGTAGCACGCAATTTTATCGACAAGAATATTAAGGACTACAGAAAGATAAAATATTACCGTGAAACCGACAGCGCAGAAATTAGGTATACCGCAAGGTTTAAAGTCGATCGTCTTCGATATGGCGTTTCCTTCAATCAACAAGGGAATGTACATGGTATTGAAATCCAAATCAAGGAAGTTGACATCCCTGACGAAAGTTTAAGTCAGATATTACAGTTTCTCGATTCTACATTTAACAATTACCGTATGAGGAGAATTCAACAGCTCTATCCGGTAAAACAAGGAGAGCCGGTGGCGATTATCCTGAAAAATGCCTTTCAGAATCTCCTGATACCTTCCTTACAATATAAAATGACAATCGCTGGCAAAAGGAGCAAAGGTTTTAAGGACTATGAAGTCTTCTTTGACGCAGAGGGGCAATTTCTCAAATTAAAAGAATCGCTGCCTGCAAATTACGACCACGTCCTTTACTGATCATAGCCTATATCCTCCACCTAACAGATTAAGAATCACGCTGCCCAAAGCAATTTATCGGGCGTGAGAGGTCAGAATTTCAATATACCGTTTTCGTGAAATCTCCTCAGCTCCCAGGCTTTCCAGGTGTTTAGTATGTAGCTGACAATCGATAAGTGAATAATTCTCTTTCTCCAACTCTCTGGCTGCCATGATGAGGGCATATTTGGAAGCGTTGTCTTCTTTACTGAACATGCTCTCTCCGCAAAAAACATGACCAAGATCTACTCCATAAAGACCCCCGACCAAATCACCATCCCGCCAGACTTCATAGGAAACAGCAAAACCTTTGTGGTGAAGTTCGATATATGCCTTTTTCATCGCTTCAGTAATCCAGGTACCTTTCTGGTCCGTTCTGCGTATCTGAGCGCATTCTTCAATTACCCGCTCAAAACAACGGTTCCGGCTAAGGCTAAAATAACCTCTTTGTATCACTTTACGCATACTCCTTGATATCCTGACCTTATTGGGAAACAGGATCATCCTGGGGTCTGGAGACCACCAGAGTATTAGGGAGTCTTCGTTAAACCAGGGGAAAATTCCTCTTGAATAAGCCAATAGGAGTCGATCCGCCGACAAGTCGCCGCCAACGGCCAGCAAACCCTCTGCGCTAGCCTGATCTACCGGTGGAAATTCTAATTTATCGGTAAGGAAGGTGATCTTGTTATTCTGCTTTTCCAACTGCCTGATTTTACTATAAAAATACAAAACCTGTCTAGACAAGCAGTAAACCAGCAATATATACCACAGTACCCACGAACATAAATAAGAGGGTATAGGGCAGAATTTCCTTTGCCTTCAATTTGGTGATCCCAAGAAGCGGCAGTGCCCAGAATGGCTGGAGCATATTTGTAATCTGGTCGCCATAGGCAAGTGCCATCACGGCTTTAGGTAATGGAACATTAAGCCGGAGGGCCGATTCTAAAACCAACGGGCCCTGTACGGCCCATTGTCCCCCACCACTAGGCACAAAAATGTTGACCAGTCCGCCGCTCAGAAATGTGAAAATTGGCATCGTGGTTTCATTGGAAATCGATATGAAAAAATCTGAAATGCCACTGATCATACCACTATTCCCCATAATCCCCATAATGCCGAAATACAATGGAAATTGAATGAGAATTCCTGAAGTATCTCCAATTGCTTCTTCTATCGCCAGTAAAAAATCTCTAAAATTACCATGAAGAATAAGTGCCAGACCTAACATAAAAAGATTCAACATATTTGGGGTGATGTTCAGACTGGTAATCATCGAGGAATACCGAAGTCCGAAAACCAATAGAATCAGAACACCGACGGCGGTGGACAAAAACACTGAACGGTCTAGTTTTTCTGCTCCCCTGGGTACATCATCTTCGTGATCTTTGAATTTAAAGGTTGTGAGTTCAAGTTTGGTGGGCCGGACGGTCTTGCCCAGACGATAGGCCAACAGTGATATCAGCAGTACTACGGTCGCAAATATGAGAAGGTTCCAACTGCTAAAAACAGTTTCCGATGAAGGGATGTACTCCGGTAGTTGAGACAGCAGCTCAGGGCTTCCAAAAGAAGTCATCAGATCTTTGAGATGTCCCTGTTCGGATACTTTGATAGGGGCAGAACCACTAATTCCGCCATGCCAGACCATGAGTCCGGTGTAACCGGCAGCTCCGATCAGGGGGTAATTCAGTGGTATATTTCGTGCCTGGGCATATTCGCCAACTTTTCTGGCCAGTAGTGCTCCAAAAATGAGTCCCAACCCCCAATTAAAAAAAGAAACAAGCATAGTGGTGGAGGCTACAATAACCGCAGCATCGGCCGTGTTGTTTACAAAGCGACTCAGCCGGTGAATGAGCTTTTCCATAGGCTTGCTCAGCACCAATACATGGCCAAGAACCAGAATAAGCATCATCTGGTAGGCAAATACCAACAGGCCGGTGTTCCATATACCTTCTTCCCAAAAGTTAAGAATGGTCACAAACCGATTTTCATTCTCTGGAAGGTCGGCAAATAACAATGCCAGAAACACTGTCAATAAAGTGAGTAATATGGCAATGGTAAAAGGAGAGGGCAGGTACCTCCTAAAAAGGGTTTCTATGAATCTTGTTAGCTTCACTAGCTCGTCGTTTGATTCTTGCCCTATTTACACTCCGAGTAGGAAAGCAGGATTGGACCAATCCCTGTTTTCTGCGCTAAGCGATCAGAAAGGAAGATCGTCATAGTCTTCCTCCTTTAGCTCCTCAGCAGGTTCAAATGCCTCCATGGGAGGTACCGGTGGTGCTTCGGAACCTTCAGACTGTTCAAGAGCTTCTACTCGCCACCCCTGGATAGAATTGAAATACTTGGTTTCTCCCTGAGGGCTGATCCATTCACGGCCTCTGAGATTGATACTAACTTTTACTTTTTGTCCGACACTGAAATTTTGTAAAAGATCTGTTTTATCCTGTACAAATTCTACCATGAGATGCTGCGGGTATTGCTCCTCTGTAGTCAAAACCAACTCTCTTTTTCTAAAACCATTATTACCATAGGTTTTGGTTTCATCAATAAATTTAATCGTACCCTGAATTTCCATCACTTAATCAATTTTTATGGGGTTAATATAACTAATTAGCAGGGAGTCCCATTAAGTAGGTCCCTAATTTCTTTCCGTTTTTTTTAAAAGCGCTACCCTTATTCCATTCATAGTCTGCTTCAGGCAATTCCCCTATAAGCAAATCCAGATCTTCCATAGTATACATCCGTGGAAGAGAGGCCTGTCCATCCCAGGCGTAACAAATTGGTATGATAGGAATGAAGTAAGTAAAAAGAATTTGTTGCCAGCTGATCGGCCTTACCCAAAAGGTCATAACCAGTGCCATGATAATAAGAATACACAAGGACAAGGGCAACAACAGCCACCATATCAAAAGTGGAATATTGTTCTCCCCCATTTCATATATCAAAATTGGTTGCTTCAGCTCCTGGGCCGATCTTAAAATCTTCCGGGCTTTTTGTGGTTCCATGTGATGAAAACAGTTGATCATTGTTTTCAGACCTTCTGGTGCCAGGTTTAGATCGGTGGCATCTACAGGTTTTTCGAAATAACTGATATTCCCTCCACCCGGTTTTTTAAATTCCTGAACGCGCTCATCGTTAGGATAGAGGTCGGTGAGAACTAATTCCCAATTATCTGATTTGTATTCCAATTCAAGATATTCCAGCACATCGGGCATAATACCTCCCGATCCGGAACCCAAATCGACTATCCGGGTCTGGCGGCCTTCTTTGATCAGCGGGCCTAACAAGCCAGCGATCACCTCTTTGGTTCCTACCATTCTATGCAATACCGCGATCAGATTTGTCATTGCCCTTCTAAATGGTTTTGGGAACCAGTTGAAATCCTCAAATTCGAATAGTTGGATCCTTTTCATTCACAGGTTTCATAGGGTTTCGGCGGCCAATAGTACTTTCCAGGCAGAAGCTATGTCTTTAGCGGCAAGGTATTCCTGTGCTTTTCTATGTATTCTCGCACTATCGTCTGAACTGACAATAGCTCTTATCTCGACATGTTCACGTAAAAAAGTCTTTACCGCCTCCGTGTCGGGAATTTCTTCAATGTTACCCAGCATCCCCAGGTCATTTCCCGTGAGTATTTTGCTATTAAGGATCGATCCGGGGATATGATCTACTCCTATGCCTAGCGATGACAAGGGTTTTGGCACCTCAAACATACCTGCCTGAGCACGGGTATACCAATTTCCACCCATCCGGGCGACCTGGTCTATTTTATATTGATCGATAGTTCCATCTTTATCCAGAACTGAACGGTCTATATGGATTCTCAAAACTTCTGAAAAAATAAGATTTCCTGCACCACCTTCTTCTCCCAGAGGTTCTACCTTAGTCACTTTACATTCGAATTGTACCGGAGATTCACCCACTCTGAAAGGGCTTACCAGATCCGATTTGACCATGGTAAGTCCGGCTTTGACAAATTCATTTTCCCCTTTCTGATATTCTGTGCTCGCCAACGACATTTGTTGTACCATCTGATAATTTACAACATTGATGACCACTTCTCGGGTTTCGAGCGCATTCTCCAGGGTATGCTTAATGGTGTTATTGCGAACCCTCCTGGCCGGCGAAAAGATCATAATTGGTGGGTTTGCACTAAACACATTAAAAAAACTGAAAGGGGAGAGATTAGGCCTCCCCTGCTTGTCCACTGTACTCGCAAAAGCAATCGGTCTGGGCCCTACACCTCCCAGCAAATATCCATGTAATCGGGCGGTGGGGATATCTTTGGGATCGATGGAAACAACATTGTTCATAGGGGCATAAAGGTACATAAAATGGAAGTCAATTACTGCATTTGAAGCGATGCTAAATGCAACATTATACCTCAAATTGAGTTATCTTTAACATCAAGCGAATACCGGATGAACTTTAATCCAAAGAAGAAAACTTCGAACATTGTTTTACTGATCGCGTCGTTTGTAATCGTGAGCCTGATCCTTTGGAATACCAATAGCTTTTTCAGAAAATTTAAGGAGGAAGAACGGTATAAGATGGAGATATGGGCAACGGCACAATCCGAGTTTCTCTCTTTACCGGCTGATGCTGACCCGGGTAATCTTCCCTTGAAAGTTTTTCAGAATAATGCCTCCACGCCCATGATCCTGGTGAACCGGGATGGTTCTATGAAAACCAATAATATTCCTGATGAACTGGCTGTAGACACCTTGTATCTTCAAAAGAAAATGAAACAGTTCAGGAGCGAGAACCGGCCCATTGTTATGGAAGACAAAGGAGAACATCTCGCTACATTATATTACGGTAACTCCGAGGTACTCAATAAGCTAAAATATTATCCGATCGCCCTGTTGTTGATCATTTTTCTTTTCGGTGCGGTGATCTTCTTCTTCTTTAAAACAAATAAAGCTTCCGAGCAGAATAAGCTCTGGGCGGGTATGGCGAAAGAAACAGCACATCAAATTGGTACGCCCCTGACCTCTCTATTGGGTTGGAATGAACTGCTAAGAGCGGAAAAAATAAATCAGGACATCACCCGTGAGATAGAGAAGGATATCAATCGGCTCCAGACCATTACCGAACGGTTTTCTAAAATCGGATCCCTACCTATTCTAACACCATTAGATATCGTTGAAGAAACACGTGATGCATATGATTATCTAAAACTGAGAAGTTCGAAGCTCATTCACTTTTCTTTTCAGTCTCAGGTAAATAAAATGACAGTAATGTTGAACCGATCTTTATACCACTGGACCATAGAGAACCTGGTTAAGAATGGGATCGATGCCATGAAGGGTAAAGGCGATATTTCCATTGAGATTCAAGGCATGGGTAAATATGTCAATATTTTAGTTTCAGATACAGGACAAGGGATACCAAAAGGAGATTTCAACACAATTTTCAATCCGGGATTCACGTCCAAAAAAAGAGGATGGGGCCTGGGGCTATCCCTCGTAAAACGTATTGTGGAAGAGTACCATCAGGGTAAGATCAAAGTTTTATCCTCCACCAAGGAGGGAACTATCATGCAAATATCACTAAGGGTAAAATATTAGGTATGGCAAAAGAAAAGCTTGAAGTTATCAAGGAGTCGGTTATTACCAACAATTGTCCTGAATGTTTTAACCAGGATATGACCTTGAGTTTTTTCCAGAAACATTTGTATAGTAAGTTCTACCATAGGGTCACCCCGGTGGTAGAGCACCAGATCAGGTGCAACAAGTGCCAGTCTATCATCTATCCGGTGAAGTGGACCGAAGATATCGAACGAATATTTGAATATTATCGCAAAACTGTAGAACCCGAGGCTTCAAAAACAAGGTTTACCGTATTCTTTTACGTACTTATTTTACTGCTTATCGCGTTGATAGCTACGGGGGTCTATCTTTATATGGAGGGAATTATTCAATTTTAGAACGAATTCTTTCAGCGATAGATTTAAACTCTTCTTCTGTAAGACTCTCTTTTTGCTGAAAAGTGGCATTTGCCATGGAATGAAGGGGAATGAGATGAACATGAACATGTGGGACTTCGAGACCAATTACCGTCATCCCAACCCGTTTGCAGGGTATGGCCGCCTCTATGGATCTGGCTATTTTTCGTGAGAAGGCCATCAGCCCCAAATATGTCTCCTCCTCCAGATCGAAAATCCTGTCAACCTCCCTTTTTGGTACACAGAGCGTATGTCCTTTCGAATTCGGGTTGATATCGAGAAAGGCAAAATAATTATCATCTTCTGCGATCTTATAACAGGGAATCTCTCCGCTTATAATCCTGGTGAACAAACTGGGCATAGTCTATATGGTTAGATTGATTTAATCGCGACTGATCTTAAGTATATCGAATTTGAGCTTACCATTGGGTACTTCAATTTCTGCTACATCGCCAACTTCTTTACCAAGGAGTCCTTTCCCTATAGGCGAGGTCACCGAAATTTTACCTGACTTAAGGTCAGCCTCGCTTTCGGAAACCAGGGTATAGCTCATTTCCATTCCATTTTGCTGATTTTTAAGCTTTACAGTGGAAAGCACCAACACTTTGGAAGTATCTAATTGAGATTCGTCTATAAGACGGGCATTGGCCACTATTTCTTCAAGCTTCGATATTTTCAGTTCCAACAAGCCCTGCGCTTCTTTGGCGGCATCGTATTCAGCATTTTCCGATAAATCGCCTTTATCTCTGGCATCTGCAATGGCCTGTGATGCATTTGGCCGTTCAACGTCACGGAGATGATTGAGTTCATCTTTTAATTTCTGTAATCCTTCCTCCGTGTAATAAGAAATATTACTCATAACTTCATACTTTATAAATTTCCACAGGAAACGGCTCGATCACCTTTCTAACGTTCGATCCATTGTCCTTTACAACACAACGCCTAAATGATCGTAATTTATTTACTCTAAATAATATAGGGAAAATAGCGTTCTGTTGGAGTGGTACTAATAGCAAAATCCCCTTTTTTAAAGAGGATTTAACGCAAATATACATATTTTTTACTCAAATTTGTCCAGAATTTCTTCAATAACATGAGATCTCCGATACGATTTAGCACCCTAATACTTATACTTCTGGCCTTATCTTGTTCCGATGATGAGGGTAACAGGAATCCTTTTCTAGCAGAAGTTAATTTCAATTTTGAAGTTAACCTCAACTTGCCGCTCTATAGCCCTTTAACCAATATTGGTAATGCTGTGTTGGTTGAAACTCAGGGCATTGGAATAAGAGGTGTTTATGTAGTTAACACAGGTTTTGATCTGTTCAGGGCCTTTGAGGCCAGTTGTCCCAATCATTCTCCAAGTCCATGTTCCACGATGGATTCGAGCGGTCAGGTGGCTACATGCGATTGTGAAGATTTCGAATACAATCTGCTTACGGGTCAGCAACTCAACCGTCCTGATGATGGTGAGCGCTATTATGATATGCTCGAGTACAGGGCAGTTAAAAGTGGGAACTCCGTAATAATTAGCAATTAATCAAACGGCAGAAGATCAGGGTTCTGATAGTTTTGACTGGCCTTTGCTGAGTTAAAAATATCATCGCTGTAGTGAGCCCTCATTAATTCCCTGAATGAGGTGACAAGCCTGCTATTTTCATTTATAAAATCGCCAAAATTCTCTGTTTTTGTTTCTTTTCGAAAATGATCAATGGCCTTAATCGCGGCTATGGTGACCGTTTCGTTATACTTTCCTGGAACGCCCAGAACTTTTGTATACTTTTTTAAGGCACTACAAGCCCGGGTACCGGCTTCTTCCGCGCCATATCTTTCAAGCAATAGCCAGCCCCATCTCAAATGGGCTTCATGGGTAAATACACTTGGGTTTAGCGCTGCCTGTTCTAAAGCCAGCAATAGTTGATCGTCTGTAAATGCATAATGATCTTCCGGCTCAGTATCCTTCATTGTAGTGACTGTTCCTTGTTGTTGAATAAATTTAACATTAAAATTCTATAGTGGCTCCCAACAGGAAATTAATCCCAGCCTGCGGGTAGTAAGCTGCTCCTTCAACTGTAGTGATTGTTCCCGGATTGGAAAAATCATCATCGAATGTAAAGAAGTAGCCATTGGATACAATGTTGGTATCGAATATGTTATTTACCAAGCCGGATAGCATAATGCTTTTTAGCCAGCCCCGGGTTTCAATCCGATACTGGAAATTGAGATCGGTCTGTGAATAGGCTTCCAGTTTAGAATTTTCCGAATCGATATTGCCCATATACTGTTCCCCTACATATTTGGTCAGCAGCGAAACCTGTAAAGTTTCTGTTGGCAGGAAGGTCAGAATGTTTCCGGCAACAACGGCTGGAGAAAAGGCAATATTGGTATTTCCCAGGTTTTGCAGCACACCGTCTCGTTGAAACAAAAAGTCGATATTCCGATTTACACTGAGTGCCAGGTTGGGTTGCCATATAAATTTACGGCCGAAGGTAAATCGTCCGTCGATCTCCAGGCCCAGCCTGTAGCTATCACCAACATTTGCTCTTATAGGTGCTCCTACATCGTTTAGTTCCCCGGTCAGTACCAGCTGATCTTTATACCTCATATAATAGAGGTTTGTGTTTATGCTGCTCTTCGATTTGGTATATCTCCATCCCAATTCAAAATCATTCAGTTTTTCTGGTTTCGGGTTTCCGTTTTCATAGTCATTCCGGTTAGGTTCTTTTTGAGCCACAGCATAGGAAAAATAAAGGCTGTTGACGGGGTTCAGATTATATGTGACTCCGGCCTTGGGATTAATAAAATTAAAGCTATCATCCACTATACCTGTATCCTCACCATTAGCGGTATAACTAACAGTCCGGTATTGGAGATCACCAAAAAAACGCCAATGCTTTTTTAATGTATAGTTCGCTTTTGCATATAGATTGAAATCGGTTTTCTGCGAATCGTCCTCATAGTATCGATCCCTTATTTGACCGTTTCCGGCAAAACGGGCCCAGATTACCTCGCCAAAATGATCGCCCAGGTAATTGTTCCAGCCCCCACCCAGAACAACGTCCAATTCATCTGCGGCATACTGTGTGGAAAAGACCGCTCCATAAAAATCATTATCGAGCCACCTCCGCCTGATCAGATCCGTGCTTGTAACCAGTTCCCCATCTACCTCAAATGGTGTTATGCCATAGGTCTCAAAATCATCATCTTCCCGGTATTGTTCAAAAAATCCCCTTCCGTAGGTATAGTGAAAGGCCAGATTGGCCTTCCAACGGTCTGTTAACACCTGGCTCCAGTGGAGTTGAAAATGGTCCTGTTTATAGTTATCAACCTCATTATCATAAAATCTGATCTCACCATTTTCATCTGTATACAATCCCGCAGGATTAAATGTACGGTCTCTTTGAAGCGTTTCAGCATCGACACCAAACCAGGATTGATAGGTAATTTCACGGCCACCAAAAAGCAGCGCTTTTACCAGAGTTTTCTCTGTGGCATAAGCGCCTTGAAGAAAATAGGACTCCAGTTTAGAAGAGGCCCGGTCGATATATCCATCGGTGGTAATTCTGGATAGTCTTCCTGCCAGTTCGAACTTATCACTCAGCAAACCAGTACTGAATTTTACATTCGCCCTGAAGGTATTAAAACTACCGAATGAAGAAGAAATTTGGCCGTAGGCATCCTTGGAAACACCATCGGTTAAGAGATTCAGACTCGCACCAAAAGCCCCTGCACCATTGGTAGAGGTGCCAACACCTCTCTGCAATTGAAGATTTTCGATAGAAGAGGCAAAATCAGGCATATTCACCCAAAATGTACCCTGAGACTCGGAATCGTTGTATGGAATCCCATTAATAGTGACATTTACACGGGTAGCATCGCTCCCCCTTACCCGTATCCCGGTATAGCCTATCCCCCCTCCTGCGTCGGAAGTAGTGACGACTCCTGGAAGAAAATTCATCAGAATAGGGATGTCCTGCCCGAGATTCCTTGGGCCAATCTCCTCCTTGCTGAGATCACTAAAAGTCATTGGTATTTCCTTAGTTGCCCTAAGGGCCGATACCAGTACCTCATCGAGAACAATCTCTTTGGCCTTCAGACTGTCGGGAGATACTTCCTGCGATTGGGCAATCATTGTAATGAAGCCCATAAGGAGAATCAAGAAAACTCTTTTCATCCGTAATTATTTTACGAATAAAAGGGGCGATTATTCTATTACTAATAGTGTAGGTGAACTTTCGTTCACTCCCCAAGGGAAAGATGGTGCCAGGGCTGAATTTATGTCTGGCTCTTCATCTCGTGGCGGATAGTTGGCTATTTAACCCCTCATCCGGCATCCCTCGGCGGCATTACCCGCCCAGGTTCAATGGGTTTAATCTCAGCCTTTTTTTCTTGATTACAAATAAAGTATTCGTCATTCATTTAAAAAAGCACCCCTTTGAGACGCGACAAAAGTAAGGCAGGAATCCGAGAATTCATAACCCTGACCAAGAAGGTTTTTTAAAGGCAGGTTTTCTGCCGGCGATTTTATGCCTTGTTCAGCCCTCTGGTTGGTGCTGCGATCTCAACAGATCATTAACAGATTTAACAGGATTAAAGGTAATCAACGGGACCTCTACAAAGATCGAATTCCAGTACGACATCGCCCCATTCCATAGTCCCGGTAATTCAAGTGCTTTAAGGGCCTTTCCGTCTTTAGTTTTTTCTGAGATAAACCCCTGGCGATGATCAACAAAATTAAGAAGGTTAAATTTCTCCCCTCTGTAATTCCTTACACCACATACGATATCCACCGGGTTGAAATGTGTGGAATTTTCGAAAATCCCCAATTGTTCAGGATCTTCTCCATCTACTTGAGCCGATTCGATGATTTGAAGCGAAATATGGCCCTGAGGGTCAACAATCCAGAATGGGCCACCGCCGGGTTCACCCTGGTTCTTGACCATACCACAAACCCTTATCGGTCTGTTGATCTTATCCCTCAGGATTTCAATCTGCTCGGCAATGCTGAAAGCGTCATAATTATCCGAAAAACGAACATTGAGCTCGTGGAACAGGAATTCACGAATCTCCTTGAGTTGCTCGGCCAATAAATCTTCTGTATTGAGCATTCTGGCGTATTGATGTGCCTTTTGTTGAATTTGAATAAGCAATCCTGCCAGGACCTCTTTATTGAATGCGATCTCTTCCGCATAGCGATCCACCACCACATTATCGATATTCTTAATAAAGATAATATCGGCGTCCTGATCATTGAGGTTTTCTATTAGTGCCCCATGCCCGCCAGGTCTGAAAAGGACGCTTCCGTCGCTTTCCCTGAAAGGCAGGTTTTCTTCATTTACCGCTAGTGTATCGGTAGAAGGTTTCTGTTGAGAGAAGTTAACGAGGTATTCTGTATTGGTATTCCTGGTAAGTCGTTCTTTAATCTCCTGGTAGTGATCGTGGAACATTGTCTCATGCTGTTCGGATACGGTGAAGTGCAGGCGCGCAATATTGTTCGAACTTCCATAAAGCGCTCCTTCCTTAAGATGTTCCTCGAATGCGGTTACCACATGTTCACTATACTTATGAAATGGCAGCAATCCTTTCGGATAAAAGTCGAATTGTAATTTATCGGGGTCGAGCATTTCATGAACAAAAGCCAGTATTTTCTTGTCTTCGCTCCCTTTGATTTTTTTGATCCGTAGCTGTATTTCAGGATAAAAAGGGAAGTTTTTAAGTCCATTATAAAACTGCTCGATGTCTTTATCGGCACTTCGTGCCAGGAAAGAGGCAAGATCTTCTTTTTCAGGGTCGAAGGATTCCAGAAAACCGAAAAGGGCCTTAAACATCCTGGATGCAGCACCCGAGGCGGGTACAAATTTTAGGAGTTTATGACGCTCCCGATGCGCATCATATAGTTTTACGAGTTTAGTTTTCTGAGCCTTAGTGAATTTACGAATGCCGTCGCCTGCCACCGCAGGACGGTCCAGTATTATATAAGGAATCCCTTCTTCAAAAATTCGAATCTGATCTAGTACTTTTTCTTCACTGATCCCTTTGGAGAACAATTGTTTGAGATCTCTTTCAGAAAAATTCGTCATATGTTCAAGAGCTTATCGATGTGTAAAATGGCAGTCTTTAATCGGGTGTTTTTGTCACCACTTAAGATAACAAAATCTCGTTGATTTTTTTCAAGTGCTGACTTAAAATAGGCAAACATTCGTTCTCTCTCATCAGGTTTATCACGAAGATCGTCTTTTTCCCATGGGATATCAATATCGGTTAATAAATACAGATCATAATTATTTTCGAGGGCATACTTTTCCAGTAAGGGATCACAGGACCCAACATAATATGCCTCTGAATACACCTTGGTCTCCAATAGGTCGGTATCGCAGATCAAAATATTATTGGCCTTTTCCGATAATAGATTTTCGAGCCTCATCTGTCCTTCGGCTATCGGAAGAAGATCGTGGGGTTCACAGGTTTTTTGTACCCTGTTCCATTTCTCTTGCAGATATTCACGGGCATATTCCGGAACCCATGCTGTATTATAGTGCTCAGCTAACTGTTTTGCAAGCGTCGTCTTACCGGTAGATTCAGGACCAAATATTACTATTTTAACAAGGTCCGCGGGCTTTTGTTTAAGTTTTTCTTCCATGCAAGGTATCCAAAGATGGCAATTAGGGTAAACAGTAAATACTGGAACGAGGTAAAAATAAGTCCTTTAAATAAATACAACGGTATGGAAATTATATCACCGATGATCCAAAAAGTCCAGTTTTCAAGTTTTTTCTTGGCCATTAGCCACATGCCTACAAAAAATATCGCGGTGGTAATTGTATCCACATAGGCGGTCCAGGTATTGAATTTATCAAACCACAGATATACGGCAACTACAAAGACCACTGTGGCGGCAAAAAGAAATACAGCCCAGGTTTTTTCTTTAGGAGTGGTTCTGGTAATCGGGATAAAATGAGAGGCATCGACCTTTCTGGTCCACACATACCAGCCATAAATACTCATTGAAAAATAATAGGCATTGATCAGCATATCACCCAGGAGGCCAAATATCCAAAGGATATAGACAAATATTGCCGTTGAAATAATCCCGGTGGGGAATACAAGAATATTTTCCCTTTTGGCATACCAGACACTAAGAAAACCGAAGATAACTGCTATCAACTCCAAAACCACAAGATGGGATGGGATCCCGTCGTACTGGCTGAAAAACCAATCAAAAATGTGGCTCATAATCGCTTCTATTCGTCTTGACCAATTTTATATAGAACAGACCCTGATTCATGGTTTCAAGGTTTTCTCTGATTGCCTGTTGAAGTGTGTTCATCACCAGATCATATTCTCCAAATACCTGTGTGCTTAGCGGGTTTTCCAAAACCGTGAGGCCCGAGTCTCTTAAGCCCTTAATAAAACGGATAATATGCTGCTCATAATCGTCCTGTAAAGGACTTAGGGTTAGTTCCACTGAAATCTCCATAGGCAATCAATCTTTTAAAGCGTAAACACAAGTAAATCCCTCAAATTCGAGATGTGAAATCTGGAATGTAGCGTAAAAATCGCCGAATTCAATCTCGCCCATAAACCAATCTTTTTGATCAAATTCCG
>JBDNAQ010000247.1:0-4505 GCA_039768345.1 Flavobacteriaceae bacterium | reverse complement strand
ACTTTACAACACATCTTTCCGCTGAGGCTATGGTTAGTAACGCGCGTCAGGCGTTATTGATAAAAAGGAATACAACATTTAGCAAAAATCAATTACTTACTCTGGCTAACCATGAAATTGGTGTACATCTAGTGACTACTTTCAATGGATTATTACAACCTTTAAAAATTTTCTCTCACGGACTACCTAAAAATGTGGAAACACAGGAAGGGCTATCCGTTTTCAGTGAGTATATGAGTGGAGCACTTACCCTAAGACGTCTGAAAGAGCTTGCGTACAGGGTCCTGGCATCAGATAGCCTGATCAAGGGATATAGTTTTGCCGACACCTTCGATTTGATACATGGTACTTATAAACTCAATCGCAATGACGCATTTACTATTACTTTAAGAGCACATCGTGGCGGAGGGTTTACCAAAGACCGTCTATATTTAAGCGGTTTAAGGAAGATTTTTAATCGCTACGTTCAAGGGGATTCAATGGACTTATTGCTTACTGGTAAGGTGTCTCTTGCCTATGAAGAGCATATAAAATACCTTCAGGATAAGGGCCTGGCAAATGGTATCACTCACCGTAATCATGCTTTTGATCATAAACGCAGCGATAACAAGACCCTGGATTTTATCCTGAACAGCCTAAAGTAAATCAGCATTAATTCGAGTTAGGGATATTTGGAAGTACAAACAACCGATGGTATGCTGATCTCTGGCGCTAGCCGGGCATTTTAGGAATTAAAGAAATTTTGATTGAAGTTCCGGAGTTGGGATCATACAATGTTCTTGCCTGCCAAACCAACGGTATCGGTTCCTGGCAATCAAATTGTAGAAGAAATCGCGGATCGACTCAGGAATCCATTCGAAGATGCCTATTAACGGCCAAAGCCCTCCAAAAGACTTCCCGATTTTAAGCGCTGCAGAGGATCTTGTATAATAGGCCACTTTGGGTTCGTACAAGATGATACTATCTGTTTTGACCCTGTCGATCTCCCGTTCTTTAAGGAATTGCTCTCCTATCGGGCTTTGAAGAGCCGCGAATCGGAATTGATCTTTATGATCTCTTTTAATAATAAATAATACGGAAGCATTACAAAGGTTGCATACTCCATCGAAAAGCACAATTTTTTTGTTTTCCGGAAACTCCACTGCACAAAAATACGACGGAGATTTTAGAATATCCTATATAATAAAATTGGGTATTGTTAAGAGTGTTCAACAACAGTTTCTAAGGCCTATGCAAGGCGAATGCACTAAAAACAACTAAATTGATTCTGCGGGGAGGAGGCGTTAGCCCCGACAAAAATTAGGAGATTTTGCCCTGGCGGCTACTTATTACTTACCCTCAATATCGCATGCCTATTCAATTACTGGATATTACCAATAATGACCATTACACCAAAAGAAATCCACCCCTGCATTATCATTTTGATTCCACCAATTCCAGTTGGGTAACACTGACATTTGTGGTAAACATCCCATAATTCACCACGGCCTTATTCTTTTCAAGACTATCTATGCTTCCTACAGCTTTCCCATCGATGAGCCGTACACGGTCTCCAACTTTAAATACAGGCAAAGGCTTGTTCTTCTCGGCCCTGGCTGCCTTTACTTCTTCGATCTTCTTTTTTTTACGAATCGTCTTGATCTCTTGTTGAAGTTCTTGTTCAACCCGATGCCGACCTTCCTTTTCAGCTTTGATTTCCTTTTGGTTTTTCTTATTTCGTTTGCTATTCTCTGTCTCAACTATCCTCAAAAGTTCGGAAACCAAAGGTCGCTTTTTCTTATCTCCAAAATACTTCTCAGCAACCAAATTCACCTTGTTTCCGAGCCGTATCATCCGCTGGTTATAATCATAGAGCACCTGATATTTTTCCAACTTCGTCTTCATTTTGGCATTGATCTTTTCAAGTTGATCAGCTTCCTCCCTGGCTCTTGATTCTTCTTCTTGTAATCGTGAACCCGTTTTGGCCATTTTACTACGCTCCTTCTGCATTTTGGCAATGGTCGCATCGAAACGTACTTTGCCGCGTTCGATCTTTTTTCGAGCGCGGTTGATCAGGCTATACGGAATCCCATTCTGTTGGGCAACTTCAAAGGTAAAGGAGCTGCCAGCTTGTCCGGTTTCCAATTTAAAGCGTGGTTGAAGGGTCCGTGAATCGAAAAGCATATTGGCATTCGTAGCAAAAGGCAGTTCGTCGGCCAGTAATTTCAGATTTGCATAATGTGTGGTGATTACACCAAAAGAACCCCTTTCATAAAACACCTCCAAAAATATCTCTGCTAATGCTCCACCTAATTCAGGATCACTGCCGGTACCGAATTCATCTATCAGGAATAGGGTACGATTATTACACTTCTTGAGAAAACCATTCATGTTCTTTAGTCGGTAACTATACGTGCTCAGATGATTCTCAATAGATTGATTATCTCCAATGTCCGTAAGGATCCGATTGAAAAAGCAGACATTACTGCGTTCGTGTACCGGAATCAACATTCCACTTTGCAGCATTAGCTGCAGCAGCCCAATAGTCTTTAACGTAATACTTTTACCTCCCGCATTAGGCCCCGAAATAACAATTATCCTATTCTCTGAATGCAAGTTTATGGTTTGAGGCCACGTCTTTTCACCACGTAGCTTATTATTCAAATAGAGTAGAGGATGATAGGCGTCACGCAGGAATAAAGTCTGTTCTTCATTTATCTCTGGGAGTAAAGCATTTATATCCCTGGCATATTTAGCCTTTGCCGCGGTTAAATCTGTGTCGACCAGAAAGGTCTGATAATCTTCAAGCAGACCGGCATATGGCCTTAAGAGATCTGTTAGTGCTTTCAATACTCTTTGGATCTCTTCGGTTTCATCGTACTCAAGATGAGTTAATTTCCGACTATACTGCAGAACAATCTCCGGCTCTATAAATACTATGCTCCCGGTTTTGGAGGAACCGAGGACCGAACCTTTGACCTTCCTCCTGTACATAGCTTTTACAGCCAGTACCCGCCTGTTCTCCACAATGGATTCTTTGATCTCATCTAAAAATTCTGAAGCCTGATATCGCTGAATGGCACTTCCAAAACTTTGATTGATTTTGGCACGCGTCTCTTTGATCTGATGCCTTATCTGACTCAATTCTTCGGAGGCATTATCTCTGATTTCGCCAAAACGGTCAATCACATCGTCCACCCATTTAGGGATTTCTTTATTTTCCTCCAGTTTGTCTGATTCTTCGAATAACAGAGGGTAGTATTCCTTAAACTTCTTACGGAATCTTTTATGCGTGACTGCCGTATTGACTATATGAACTACTTTTTTGAAGCTTTCCGGCTCCAGTA
Source organism: Flavobacteriaceae bacterium (assembly GCA_039768345.1). Lineage (GTDB taxonomy): Bacteria > Bacteroidota > Bacteroidia > Flavobacteriales > Flavobacteriaceae > JAHEJJ01. The sequence goes on along the minus strand of JBDNAQ010000247.1, from coordinate 1,179 downwards.
TAGTATTCTCGATTTTCAGTAGTTTGATTTCTTCATCAATCTGCTCGAATCCGTGATTGGGAATCCGATTTTCATTGCTAAAAGAAGAAAGGTATTCAGAGGTAACACCCAGGCTCCTCAATATTGCATCTTCAGATTTTAGTGGCGCAATCCTCAAAGAAGCTTCCTTTCCCTTTGATGTATTACACCGGGAAGCAATCTGCTCCAGAACGGATGGAAATTCGAGATCTAATAATGTCTTCCTAATTATACTGCTCATTATTCAAAGCTGAAAAAGGCAAAGGTAAAGAATCGGTCTGGCACAGAAAACGATGCAGCCTAATCATATTTAGATCAAGTATAATAATCATTTGATTTTCAACTATTAGACAATAAAATGCACTATTCGAAAGTTTAATAGATAATCTCCTTTATGACCCAATAGATAAAGGGGAAAAGCATTTACCAAATTAATACCAAATGAAACGACTTAACCTGATGGCTTTTTTGGCCCTGTGCTATATGCTGATTGGCTGTAGCGCCACCAATAATCTTACCATGGGCGTAAACGAACCCGCAGTGGTAGAATTATCTCCCGAGATCAGAACAATCGGTATAATCAATAGGAGTATTCCATCGGAAGGCAATAAGAAAGCCGACCAAATAGATAAGATTCTTTCTGTTGAAGGCCTTCAACTAGACCAACATGGTTCTGAGGCCGCTTTAAGGGCACTAAAGAAGTCCTTATTACAGCAGGGCAATTATGATGTGGTAAAAATACTGACGCCTAAAGATGAAATAAACAAAGGACTCGGTATATGGCCGGCAAATCTTTCCTGGGAAATGATCGATCAACTCTGTCAGGAAAACGAAGTTGATGCCATTTTCTCTTTAGCCTTTTATGATACGGAAACAAAGATCGATTACAGAGCAACGTCAATGCAGCTGCCTAATGATCTTGGTATTAAGGTAGCCGTACCGGCTCACGAACTTACCCTTCGTACGCTGGTAAAAAATGGCTGGCGCATTTATGATCCAAAATATGGCAATATCGCAGACGAACTCTTGTGCAATGAGCAATTGGTCTCAGTGGGGAAAGGGATTAACCCGATCAAAGCCTATGAAGCCATTGCGGGCAGGAAGGAAGCGGTAATTCAATATAGTTCCAATATGGGTGGCAACTATGCCGCAAGGTTGCTT
>JBDNAQ010000246.1:0-12867 GCA_039768345.1 Flavobacteriaceae bacterium | reverse complement strand
CTTTATCATGATGAACCGAAAATGATGGAGGCCTTTAAGTCGGGAGAAGGCGTTTCCTGGGGAAATCACAATAAATGTCTCTATTGTGGCACAGAAAAATTCTTCAGTCCTTCTTACGAAGGAAACCTGATATCTTCGTGGATCCCCTCATTGGAAGGAGTTGAAGCCAAACTAAAAGAAGGCGCGAAAGTGGCCGACATAGGATGTGGTCATGCGGCTTCAACCATAATAATGGCCAAGGCCTATCCAAAATCCAGTTTTTACGGCTATGATTATCACGACAAGTCTATTGAAGTTGCCAAACGCAAAGCCAGCGATGCCGGTGTGAACAATGTGAGTTTTGAGGTTACAACGGCCAAAGAATTTCCTGGCGATGGTTATGACTTTATTACCTTCTTCGACTGCCTGCACGACATGGGCGATCCTGTCGGGGCCTGTGCCCATGCAAAGGAGGCGTTGAAATCTGATGGTAGCTGCATGATAGTGGAACCCTTTGCGTTGGACTCCCTTGCGGAAAATCTTAATCCTGTAGGCCGTGCGTTTTACGCCTTCTCAACCCAACTTTGTGTTCCTTGTTCACTAAACCAGGAGGAAGGAATGGCGCTGGGAGCTCAGGCCGGTGAAAAAAAGTTGAAAGAAGCCATTATGAATGGCGGGTTCAGCCAATTCCGAAGAGCCACCGAAACCCCGTTCAATCTCATTCTGGAGGCCAGACCGTAGATGTTACAGGCTTTGAAAAATCAGATGCCGTAAAAGTAAAAGCGCCGGTTTATATCGATGATACCCTTATATCTTCCGGCGCTTTTTTTCTTTTTTGATCAGCTCCAACTCCCGGTTGGTTTGACCGGCTACCGAAGTATTCTCTTCAGCTCTGCGTATCAGATACGGCATTACATCGCGGACCGGCCCGAAGGGTACATATTTAGCAACATTATAGCCCTTCTGGGCAAGGTTAAATGAAATATGGTCGCTCATCCCATAGAGCTGTCCAAAACCCACCCTGTGATCATCTCTGGCAATACCAGATTCCTCCATCAGCTCCATAAGCTTATAACAGCTCTCTTCGTTGTGTGTGCCGGAGAAGAGAGAGATCGTATCCAGGTTCTTAACGATATAAGCGATGCATGTATCAAAATTCTCGTCCGTAGCTTTTTTGGAGGGGCACATAGGAGTCGGATAGTTTTTTTCTGTCGCCCGGTCATTCTCTTTCTCCAGATATGCACCCCGAACAACTTTGATCCCAATCTTAAAACCTTGTTGTATAGCTCTTTCATGGAGTCGCTTTAAATAATCCATCCGGTCCCAACGGTATAATTGCAGAGTATTGAAAACCACAGCTTTTTCTTTGTTGTATTTGCGCATCATCTTCTCAACCAGCTCATCAGCGGCATCCTGCATCCAGCTTTCTTCAGCATCGATCAACAAGGAGACATCGAGGTCAAAGGCCCTTTTACAGGTCTTCTCGTACCTCGCCACCACCCTCTCCCATTCGGCCTTTTCCGCTGCTGCAAGTTCCTTCTTTTCGCTTATTTTTTGATAAAGTGCAAAGCGTCCGTATCCGGTGGGTTTAAAAACCGCAAAGGGCATCGCCTTTTTTTCTTTGGCAAAATCGAGTAATTCCAGTGTTTTAGCCAGTGCGTTATCCAGTGGATCTTCGGACTCCTTCCCCTCTACCGAATAATCAAGCACAGAATATACTCCCTTCTCCCACATTTTATCTACCACCGGAATACAATCAGATTCGTTCACCCCTCCGCAAAAATGATCAAATACCGTGGCCCTTATCAAGCCCTCAACCGGCAAGTGAGCTTTAATCGCGAAATTCGTTACGGCCGTCCCTATTTTAACCAATGGTTCATTGGCGATAAGTTTAAAAAGGAAATAGGCTCTTTCGAGTTCAGAGTCTGTTTTTAAGGCAAATGCCGTTCGTGTGTCTTCAAATATCCTGTCCATAGAAAAGTTTAAATCAGCGTATCAAATATAATCACTGGAATTGTATTCATTTAAGGAAAAATGCGCTTTATTTGTGATAGAAATTTAATGCGGGAACAGCAGTAAACAAGGTAAGAGCGAGAGCAATATGGAATCTATAGTTACACCCAGATGTGCGATCCACTTTAATTATAAGGCATATGAATCCCTGGAAGAACAAATCAACAGGGCGAATTATTCCAAGGTTTTTATACTTGTCGATGAGAACACAAATAAACATTGTCTTCCTCAATTTTCAGCACAACTAGATAAGGTTTTTGATTTTGAAGTGATCGAAATTGAAGCTGGTGAAGCATTTAAAAATATCGACACCTGTAGCCAGGTATGGGACGCACTTTCTGAACTAGATGCAGATCGCAGGAGCCTGATGATCAATTTAGGCGGTGGTGTCATTACCGACCTGGGCGGGTTCGTGGCCTCGACTTTTAAGCGTGGTATAGATTTTATCAATGTTCCCACTACTCTACTAGCCATGGTTGATGCTTCTATTGGAGGTAAAACAGGAGTCGATCTTGGCAATTTGAAAAACCAGATCGGAGTGATCAATGAGCCGGTGATGGTTTTGGTTATCACCCCTTTTCTCAGGACCCTGGAAGAGCGTCAGTGGTTAAGTGGTTTTGCCGAAATGCTCAAACACGGTCTGATCGAAAGCGAACCTCATTGGGCGATGCTGAGGCAGGTGATGCCTTTTGATAATATAAATGATCTGATCTATGATTCCATCTTGATAAAGAATGGCGTAGTCTCGCAGGATCCAACTGAGAAAAATCTGCGAAAGATCCTGAACTTCGGTCATACTTTAGGTCATGCCATAGAATCGTTCTATCTGGAAAAAGACAAGTATCATCCGCTTTTACACGGCGAAGCGGTCGTGGCTGGAATGATCTTAGAGAGTTTCCTATCACATAAATTACTCGGACTTGGCACCAATCAGCTCGAAGATATTAAGTCGACCCTTCTGAAACGCTACACCCCAATTGAATTTAATGAAGAAGACTTGGAGGAGATCCTCGACTTGCTGAAATTCGATAAAAAGAATACCCACGGAAACATAAATTTTGTATTGATCCAGCGTATTGGAGAAGCGGTGATCGACAACCGTGTACCCAAAGAATTATTCGCCCAGGCTTTTGCATACTACAAAGAATAAGGATTACATATACTATTTCTTCGCGTTGACAACTCTTTAAAAAATTCTTTTAAAAAAAAGTCTAGTTTAGGTTTGTAGATAACCAAGATGGCCATGGACCAATATCCAAAGTGTCGTTAGCAACAAACCAATTATGAAGCGAATACTGGTAGATTACAAAAAACTCGATCGCAAATTAGCCACCATGCTCATAGAGAGCTATCCTAACGGCTATGGGGATGAAGATATCATCGCCTTCACCAATGCCCGAGGGGAAATTGTTCAGGCTGTTGAATTGCGCACCGAAGATGCTCTTTATCTGGTTAAAATCAGTAAAGTCCTCAATCATTTTATTTCCAACTTTGAGGATGTCATAGAAAAGGAATTGGAGGCCAGCGAGAACAGCCCGGGAAAACATGGTGAAGTTGAACATAATTTCGAAAAAGAATCCGGGGAAGATATCGAACTGGACTAAGCCGACAAATAACGGCTTCTAATCACATTCCTGTGATGCCTTTGGTGTCCACAAATGATAAACCCCAGTGCCGCTACACTCATGGCCGAATTATTGGCCTTACCTTTCCTTCTTAATATTTCATCGCCAAACTTTGAGTAAAGGGCGATTGTAGAAGCCCTTACTGCATCATACTCTTCAATTACATCATCTTTTGTTCGCACTGATGCGCCTGAAAAAGGCACATAAGCATCCTGATTAAAACCGGGAAGATCAGTATTATCGTTTCTGGCAAACCTAAGTGCCCGATATTGGAAAACCCTCTCAGCATCTAATACATGGACCAGGACTTCAGCAATGGTCCATTTCCCTTCACCATAAGAACTATGCCATTTTTCATCTGGAATACTGGCGATAAATTGTGGAAAATTTGTACGTTGCCTTTTAAGCATATCCATCAGTTCCACATCGCCCAATTCCATAATATAGGGTCCGTAAAAAGGGTGGTAGTCGTTTTTGTTTAATTCAGCAGCTTTCATAAAACATATTAAAATATTCCGAGCTTGTCAGTGTGCGCTATTGCCTATATATACTAGAGTTCATTAAAAATGGTGTGCATCAAACGTTTTTTATCGTTAATGCTCTCCTCCAGCGAAATCATGGTCTCAGTACGGCTTATCCCTTCAATATCGTCTATCCTGAAAATGATATTCTTTGCATGGGTGGTATCCTGGGCCCGTATTTTACAGAAAATATTGAACTTCCCGGTGGTGATATGTGCTACGGTCACATAGGGTATTTGAATCAGGCGTTCCAGTACAAATTTCGTCTGGTGCGTCTTTTCCAGAAATATACCCACATAAGCGATAAACGAATATCCTAACTGAACATAATCGAGTGTAAGTGAAGAACCTTTGATAATTCCTGCTTCTTCCATCTTCTTAACTCTCACATGAACTGTACCGGCTGAGATCAACAATTTTTTGGCTATATCGGTAAACGGGGTCCTCGTATTGTCGATCAGCATATCGAGAATCTGGTGGTCTATTTCATCAAGTTTTATTTTTCCCATTTCAGTAGAATTTTTGTTAAAAAAACAAAATTACAATATTTAATGTAATGAATATCTGCTTTTATTGAATATTATGTAAAAGAATAGCCTGATTTTGTGATTTACCTAAAAAGTAGTGAACTCAGTAATTGATCTGTTTTAAGGGTTTGAAGATCACGCTCTAATCGGCAGTCGTACTCCACATGACCAAATCGATCACTTAATTCGCCGATCTCTTCCACCAACGGCTGGAATTCGATTCGACGATCACGAAGTTTTTCCTGATACAATATTCCTACACTCTCTCCCGGTTTATAGTCGCTACCCAACCCCTCTGCATTCCGTATCAGAATATCAAAATATTTTTTTTGGTTAGATGGGATGCTGGTGTATTCTTCAATGGAATAATTATCAAGACTATCACCAACGATTGTCCTTAATGCGATCAGTATGGCATACCACATATATTTTCGTGTTTCTTCCCTTTGATAATCGCCCGGAAAATGGCCGGCCTCGAAAAGGAGGGTTGGAGTACCGCAAGACTGAAACGTATCGCCCACACAATCAATATTATAGCTATCATCGTAACGCGCCATCTGAGGCCCCAACAATGGTAACAACTCTTTATGAATAGCAGCGATCAACTTCATACTCCTAACCCGTTCCGGGCTAAGGTTCCTTTCTTTATCTACAGCAGGAGATGAAAATGAGAGTGTAGCCGGCTGTCTTGTATCGCCTGCGCTGTATATAGTCCGCTGATCATGAAGGTTAAAACAATAATCCGGATTAAACTCTTTGTAAACCCTCTTTAAAATATGACTTTCAGGCTGACTTAAGTTCTGCGCATCCCTGTTCAGATCGATTTCATTGGCATTAACCCGGGTATATCGGTTGGCCCCATCCGGATTAAGCATCGGGATTATTTTTATGGTAGCATTCTTTCGTAGGCTTTCGGTGAGTTCGCTATCGGTATCCAGGCTATTTACAAGATCGAAAAGCGCCTTAGTAGTGGTAGTTTCATTACCATGCATCTGAGACCACATCAGTATACGCCGTTGACCTTGTCCGAAAGTCAAGGAGAATATCGACTTTTCCTCAACCGAATTTCCTTCTGTCGATATCGACCAATTGGGATGTTGGTATTTCAGAAATGAGTCGAGATGATGATGATCCACATATCTGCCAAAGACATCTTTCGCTTTGATGGACTCATAATATAGGTCGGAGATTTTCAAGAGGGCACTATTTTTTTATACAAATGTACAGCCAAAAATAATTACAATTGTTATCAAATTAATTACATTTGTATACAATAAAGAGGCTGAATTTGGCTTATTTTGTAAACAAGTGTATACAGTATTGTTAAAATTTTCAGCTTCACCGCCATAATAGTATTAAAATTCTATATATCAGTATTTTACTATTAATTATTTAAAGTTATATTATATTGATTATCGATTGGATTTGTCCTATAAACACCAAAAAAATTGATCAAGAAGTGTCACAATGGTAAACAATGAAGAATTTATAAAGCGGTTGGAGCGGATCCTGCAGTATTACGGTCTTTCTGCCTCTGCATTTGCCGACAGTATCGGTGTACAGCGTTCCAGCATATCTCATCTTCTTACGGGAAGAAATAAGCCCAGTTTAGAATTTGTTCTTAAGGTGATCCGGAATTACCCGGAAGTAAATCTCTATTGGTTACTCAATGGTAAAGGGAGCTTTCCGCAGAAAAATGTCATTGCTCCCACCCCTGCATCTCCTTCACCAAATGCTCCCGGCCCAGCGGTCGTAGAGAAAACGATCAAAAAGATTGTAATTTTTTATGATGATGGCAGTTTTGAAGCCTTTGAAGGCCCTCATCATAAGTCAACTTCTTCCTAAGCCTTAATTTGACTATGAAATATCGGCCCTAATTTGTTATTTTGTGGCCATGTTGAACCGATTTCTGTGTATTGGTTGCCTATTGCTGATGATTTCATGTTATGAAGCAGAGCGCGATTGCCAGACTTTTAAAGAAGGAACATTCGAATTTACAGCCGAACTCAATGGAGAACAGGTCACGACCACATTTGTAAGGCAAGGTGAAATTGAAATCGATTATTTTCAGGGCAAAAGCGATACTTCCAAGGTGCGTTGGATCAATAACTGCGAATATATTGTCAGGAAATTAAATCCTAAAAACCGATCGGAGGAGAAGTCTATCCATATGAAAATCTTGTCAACAACGGCTGATACATACACGTTTGAATACGGGATTGTAGGCAGTTCGAACAAATCGAAGGGCACTGCTCTAAAAATTAAATAAAATGTTTGATATCCTCACCAGTCCCGATGCTTGGGTCGCCCTTCTCACACTTACCTTTCTGGAAATCATTCTTGGTATCGACAATATTGTATTTATTTCCATCGCAGCCAATAAACTGCCGCCAAAAGATCAGAAACGGGCAACGAATATCGGACTGCTGCTCGCTATGGTGCAGAGAATTATCCTGCTTTTCGCCGTTTCCTTTCTTATCGGGCTTAAGAACCCATTCTACTACATCAACACTTCCTGGTTTTCCATGGGCGTTAGCTGGCAGGCAGTTATACTCTTCCTTGGGGGCCTGTTTCTTCTGTATAAAAGCACCTCTGAAATTCACGAGAAGGTCGAGATGCCATCGCACGATGAAGACAGTATCAAGGCCAAAAATCTCACCAGCATGTCTCGGGCAATTTTTCAAATAATTATTATCGATTTCATATTTTCCATAGACTCCATACTTACGGCAGTTGGAATGACCAATGGTATTGGTGAAAAACCCATAGATGCCCTGGTATTAATGGTTATTGCCGTAGTTGTTTCCATTATCATCATGATGGTATTTGCCAACGGTATCAGGAAGTTCATCAACGAACATCCTTCGATGCAGTTACTGGCGCTTTCTTTCCTAATTCTAATAGGTTTTATGCTGATCACAGAAGCGGCACACCTGAGCCATACACGGATTTTCGATACGGAGATCGGGGTGATCCCGAAGGGTTATCTTTATTTTGCCATCGCATTTTCGCTACTGGTGGAATTTCTCAATATGAAGATGAGAAAAAATACAACCCCAAAAGAGTCTGGACAAAGCGAAGAATAGAAGAAGTATTCAGTTTTTTCGGGAATTGCGCAACAGTTCATTTTGCTCTTCCATAAGATTCGTTAACCGATCGAGCAACTCGATATCTTTAGGAGTAACCTCTTCAATATCTTTAGGGTTTTCGGCCTTGGTTCTCAACTTGTTCATAGCCTTGATGACCACAAATATGGTTAAGGCGATAATGACAAAATCGATCAGCACTTCGATGAATTGACCATAGCCAATGGCAATAGATTTGGAGTTTTCCGTAGCCGACCGAAGCACCCACTCTTTCTCCGCAAGACTACTATCGCCGGTGATTAAAGAAAGTGGGGGCATCACGACCTTTGCCACCAGGGTATTGACCACATTATTGAAGGCTGTACCGATAATGATCCCCACTGCCATATCGATCATATTACCCTTGATGGCAAAATTTTTGAATTCCTGAAATAACTTTTTCATCTGATCCTTTACTAGAAAAGTGTTATCTGTCCTTCTGAAGACTTTGATTCCTCATCCTCTGCGTTCTTTTTGGACATCTTTTTTTTCTGAGGTTTCTTTTCGGTCACAGACTCCTCGGTCCTGACATCTTCCTCATCGACCACCTCGATGTCACGAGCATCATGGGCCTCTGGCTCCTCAAAGGGTAAGGGTTCCAGAATATTGATGATTTTTACTTTATCGGAGGTGAGTTGATTGCCCTGCGCCTTGATTCCTTTTACAATGATAAACTGTTCTATATCAACCTGCTGATTGGGCTTCGCATCTTTTCCTCTCGGTTTTACGAACTCGAGTTCCACGAGCGGTCGCCAGTCTGTGGACACCAACTCCAGATAGGATTTAGGATGTTCTGCGATCACATTCTCGACTCTGTCTTCTTTCTCGATCAGAAATCTTTTAACATAATAGCGTTCCTTTTCACCATCGAAATGTATGACTGAGATCGGCTTATTGGGTTTCCATTTTTCCAATACGATCATATCGTCTTCAAAACGCATAGTAAGTTCGGGGATGGCCGTTCTCACTTCACCTTTTTGATTGACGATCAACAAACGATCCTGGCCGGTAAACTCTCCCAGCAACTCCCCTCTTTCATCTGTATTGAGCCGTTGAACCGTATCGTCGAACCAGAGTTTTCTGGGCTTGAGGGTGGATATCCCTTTTTCTTTTAATTCGATGCGTTTAACCGAATATTTGGTAACGATATTCCCTTTGGATCCCCGTCCTTTGATCATCACATCGGCAAAATCGAGTTCCCATTTTAATTTCTTAATACTGCCCGATTGCCTCAGATGTACAGTAACTACTTCGGCCTCGCCGTTAGGATTTGCAGAGAAATAGAGTACATCCGATCCTGCTTTACCTCCACTGAGATCATAGGTTTTATCGCGGGTGACCCCGGTAACATTGAAGCGCTTTACATAGCTCGACCCTCCACGGCCGTCTTTGTAGATCATATTATAGGTGGTTCGGCTATCTTTCTTTTTAAAAACCGCCACATGGATAATATTCTTGCCGATAAAAGTTTTAGCATCGACCTTAGTTATCATCATCTGACCACTTTTGGTAAAGACGATTATATCGTCTATATCACTGCAATCCGTCACATATTCATCGCGCCGTAAAGAGGTGCCGATAAAACCTTCCTCCCGATTCACATAGAGTTTTGTATTGCGGATCACTACTTTGGTGGCTTCGATGTCATCGAAAATCCGAATCTCGGACTTTCGCTCACGACCTTTGCCATATTTCTTCTTGAGGTCCCTGAAATAATCGATAGCATACGCGACAAGATTATCCAGATGGTGTTTGGTCTCTGCGATTTTCTCTTCAAGGCTTTCGATATGCTGCTGTGCCTTATCAAGATCGAATTTCGAGATCCGTTTGATCCTGATCTCGGTGAGTCGCACTATATCGTCTCTGTTCACCGGGCGTTTCAGATGCTTTGTGTGCGGCTTTAATCCTTTATCAATAGCTGTGATCACCCCTTCCCAAGTTTCTTCCTCCTCGATATCCCTATAGATCCTGTTCTCGATGAAGATGCGCTCGAGAGAGGCAAAGTGCCATTGTTCTTCCAGTTCGCTCAACTGGATCTCCAACTCGGCCTTAAGCAGCGCCAGCGTATGATCCGTAGAGCGCACAAGCATATCCCTTACCCCGATAAAAAGAGGTTTGTTATCCTCAATTACACAGCCCAGGGGCGAAATGGATGATTCACATGCTGTGAAGGCGTAGAGGGCATCGATGGTTTTATCTGGTGAAATACCAGAAGGCAGATGTACCAGGATTTCTACTTCTGCCGCTGTATTGTCTTCTATTTTCTTGATCTTGATCTTTCCCTTGTCGTTGGCCTTAAGGATAGAGTCTATAAGTGAAGAGGTGTTGCTGGTATACGGGATCTCTTTGATCACCAGGGTATTCTTGTCCAGTTGATTGATCCGCGCACGTACCCTGATCTTTCCCCCACGATTCCCTTCATTATAATTCGTTACATCGATAATACCCGCGGTCGGGAAATCCGGAAAGAGCTTAAACCGCTGCCCTTTGAGATGTTTTATGGAAGCATCGATCAACTCATTGAAATTATGGGGCAATATCTTGGTGGAAAGCCCAACAGCAATCCCATCGGCCCCCTGAGCGAGTAATAGTGGAAACTTAACCGGCAGATTCACCGGTTCTTTTTTACGGCCATCGTAGCTAAGCTGCCATTCCGTAATTTTAGGGCTAAATACTACGTCGAGTGCGAATTTGGAAAGGCGCGCTTCAATGTAACGCGAGGCCGCCGCCCGGTCTCCTGTAAGGATATTTCCCCAGTTTCCCTGTGTATCGATAAGCAGATCTTTCTGCCCGATCTGGACCATCGCATCGGCGATACTGGCGTCTCCATGTGGATGATACTGCATGGTATGTCCCACCACGTTGGCCACTTTATTGTACCGGCCGTCATCGAGCTCTTTTAGAGCATGCATGATTCTTCGCTGCACCGGTTTAAAACCATCCTCAATGGCCGGAACAGCACGTTCCAGGATCACATAGGAGGCATAATCCAAGAACCAATCCTTGTACATCCCGGTAACACGCGTAAGCGATTCGGTATTGCCATTCTGGCCTTCTTCCCAATTCTCGTTCACTTCTCCATTCTCTTCCATTCGGAAAGACTTAATTTCTGATTTACAATTGGTTCTCTTCTATTAAATCTACTTCTACTTTAAGGTTTTCAATGATGAATTCCTGTCGGTCCGGGGTATTCTTACCCATATAGAATTTGAGGAGTTCTTCTATAGACATGGCCTTATCGAGCATCACAGGTTCCAACCGTATATCATCGCCGATAAAATGTTTGAACTCATCGGGCGAGATCTCCCCTAGCCCTTTAAACCGGGTAATTTCAGGTTTTCCTTTGAGCTTATTGATCGCTGTGGATTTTTCCTCCTGGTTATAACAGTATATAGTTTCTTTTTTATCGCGCACCCTGAACAAAGGCGTTTGAAGGATATAAAGATGGTTCTCCTTGATCAGTTCGGGAAAAAATTGCAGGAAAAAGGTAATGAGCAATAAACGGATATGCATCCCATCAACATCGGCATCGGTGGCAATAACAATATTGTTATATCTGAGATTCTCCATAGAGTCCTCAATATTCAAAGCGGCCTGCAGCAGGTTGAATTCTTCGTTTTCATACACGATCTTCTTGCTCATACCGTAGGAGTTCAGCGGTTTCCCTCTCAGGCTGAACACCGCCTGAGTATTAACATCCCTCGATTTAGTGATCGAACCCGAAGCCGAATCTCCCTCGGTGATAAACAGGGTTGAATCGAGCCTTCTTTCATTTTTCATATCCCCCAGGTGGATACGGCAATCCCGTAATTTCTTATTGTGGAGGCTGGCCTTCTTGGCCCGTTCCCGCGCCAGCTTCCTGATCCCCGACAATTCCTTGCGCTCCTTCTCGGCCTGCATGATTTTGCCTTGGATGCTGTCGGCCACTTCGGTGTTCTTATGTAAAAAATTATCGAGTTGTTTCCCGATAAAATCATTGATATAGGTCCGCACCGTTGGCAGGCCGCCGCCCATATCCGTGGAACCGAGTTTGGTTTTGGTCTGGCTTTCAAATACCGGCTCCATCACCTTGATAGAGATGGCTGCGATGATCGATTTTCGAATATCTGAAGCCTCGTAATTCTTTCCGTAATAATCCCTGAGGGTTTTCACGATGGCCTCACGGAAAGCCGATTGATGCGTACCGCCCTGGGTGGTATGCTGTCCGTTGACGAAGGATTGATATTCTTCGCTGTACTGGGTCTTACTGTGCGTCATCGCCAGTTCGATGTCTTTGCCTTTCAAATGAATAATGGGGTAAAGCAGACCCTCAGGGCTGTTCTGGTCTTCCAGAAGATCTTTTAACCCATTCTCCGAATAATACTTCTCTCCGTTAAAAACAATAGTGAGTCCGGGATTGAGATAGACGTAGTTTTTGAGCATGCGTTCCACATACTCATTGCGGTACTTGTATTTCTTAAAAATACCGATATCCGGAGTAAAGGTGACCTTGGTTCCCCTCCTGCGGGAGGTCTCTTCCAGGAATTCTTCATCAACCAGTTCTCCCACGCTAAATTCAGCGGCTTTAGATTTACCATCGCGTGTGGATTCTACCCTGAAATAGGCCGATAAGGCGTTTACAGCTTTAGTCCCTACACCATTAAGCCCAACAGATTTCTTAAATGCACGGGTGTCGTACTTGCCTCCGGTGTTCATTTTAGATACCACGTCGACCACCTTGCCCAGGGGGATACCCCGGCCGTAATCGCGTACATTCACCTTGTCGCCCTGGATAGAGATATCGATCGTTTTCCCGGCCCCCATCACGAATTCATCGATGCAATTATCGATAACTTCTTTGAGGAGGATGTAGATACCATCGTCGTGTGAGGAACCGTCTCCGAGCTTACCGATGTACATGCCGGGCCGCATCCGGATGTGCTCTTTCCAGTCGAGCGAGCGGATATTTTCCTCTGTATATTGGGATTGTGCCATATAATTTGGGGATTACCCTTGCTAATATAGAATTATAGCCCAGAAATCAAAATGCCGGCCGAAGAAAGTAATTAACAATAAAAGTACTGTAATTGTTGATAGT
>JBDNAQ010000245.1:0-7016 GCA_039768345.1 Flavobacteriaceae bacterium | reverse complement strand
TGTTCATCTTGTCGAAATATATCAGCAAGGCACCTACGATCACAGCTGTTTTCAGCGCACCAAAGATACCACCAGCAATCTTATTGAGGATCCCAAGCAAGGTGAAATCAGTGACTTTCGACAGGAATTTACCTACCATATGAATGAGGATCACAATGATAACAAAAGTAGCGATGAATGCGAATAGGGCAATATATTGCTCTTCCCAGTCAAGATATTCGGCTAAGTATTCACCTGTGATATACGAGAAGTGTATTGCGCCGAATAAGCCAGCGATAAGCGCTACAAGTGAAGCGATCTCAACAAAGAATCCATTTTTTAAACCCTTGTAAAGGCCGTATGCCAGTAACATGGCAAGAATGATATCCAGGAATCCCATCTATGGCGTGTTCTATACAAAGATAGAATTTTGATTTGTACCTTTGGATTCTACTTTCGGAAAAGCCGAAAGTCTTCTAATTATTAAGTATCAATTGGCAAGGGACGAATTGTTAAAGGCTTACTGGGAGGAGCTGGTAGAGAGGCTGTCTGACCTTTTTTCGGATGGTGATCCGTTAGAGCTCGACGCTATTATCTACCTGGTAGGCGTCCAGGAATTAGGTCAATATCACCGAAGTTTTCAGAAAGATGAAAAATTGAACCTGATGCATATTGCTATCTGCCGTCTGTTGGAACCTTATGGGTATTACAGTTTTGAGTATTATGATGAGGATGGATGGCCACATTATGCCGTGGAGGAAGAACTGCCACCATTAAAGGCAGGAGAACAAACGGTTCTGATGAAAGAGGCCATCGTAAATTATTTTAAGGAGAAGAAATATCTTGATTAAAGGGGCAATGAAACCACCTTATTACGCCGTAATATTTACAAGTTTAAGGGCCGATGGTGACCCGAACTATACTGCCACCGCCCTTCGGATGGAGGAACTGGCTAAAACACAAGCTGGGTATCTCGGTTTTGAAAGCGCACGAGACGAGCTCGGGATTTCTATCAGTTACTGGAAAAGTTTAAAAGATATCGCACGTTGGAAATCACATAGCGAACATTTGGCGGCCCAGGAAAGGGGTATTGCAGACTGGTATAAATGGTATAAGGTACGTATCTGCAAGGTAGAACGCGAATATGAGTTCTTAAAAGAAAAAGAAGACTAAAAAGCAGTTTAGTTGTATTTACTTCATCCGAAATCGGCCAGAATATATTTACTAATACTATTAACGATTGTGCTCAAAAGATGCTTTGTATTGGGTATGCGAACTACTATCTTTGATCGCCTTAGCCCCTAAAAATTAAGTGTCGAGAACAACCAGACATCTAACAGAAATCCCAATGGAAAAGAATATCGAGTTCTCTTGTCTTGATCGAGAACAACAAATCGCCGAACTGGCGAAATCCGATCTCGACCTGATTGTCATCGGTGGTGGAATAACAGGCGCAGGGATTGTCTTGGATGCCGCCTCACGTGGGTTGAAGGTCGCTCTGCTGGAAAAGGGAGATTTTGCATCCGGGACCAGCAGCAAATCGACAAAATTGATCCATGGGGGGCTACGCTATCTTAAACAGTTCGATTTTTGGTTGGTAAAGGAAGTAGGATCTGAGCGTGCTATTGTTCATAAACTTGCTCCACATCTTGTAATACCGGAAAAAATGCTGTTGCCTCTGATCGAAGGGGGTTCCTACGGAAAATGGCTCACCTCGATCGGACTCAAAGTCTATGATGTTCTCGCCCAGGTTGGTGATGATGACAAACGTCAGATGCTCGAAAAGAAAGAAGCACTGGCCCTGGAGCCCATGCTTCCTAAAAAAATCCTGAAAGGGGCCGGTTATTATGCGGAATACCGTACAGATGATGCCCGACTTACTATTGAGAATATAAAAACCAGCCTCCGTTACGGAGCAGTAGCATTGAATTATACCGAGGTTACGGATTTTTTATATCAGGATGATCGCGTAGCCGGGGTTTGTGTAAAAGATAGTTTTGCTGGAAAAGAGTTTGAGCTTCGTTCCAGGTATGTGATCAGTGCTACAGGTCCCTGGGTAGACGAGTTAAGAAGCGTAAATAATTCAAAAAAAGGGAAGAGGTTACATCTCACCAAAGGAGTCCATCTTGTTTTTCCGCATGAAAAACTACCAGTTAAACAATCGGTCTATTTCGACGTCCCGGATGGGCGAATGATCTTTGCCATTCCGAGAGGAAAGGTAACCTATGTAGGGACAACAGATACGAATTATGATAACGACAAAGATCGGGTAACCACAGATATAGCCGATGCTATCTACCTAATTTCGGCTGTCAATAATATGTTTCCGTCTATCGAATTGGGACTAAAGGATATCGAGTCGTCCTGGGCAGGCCTCAGGCCGCTGATCCATGAAGAAGGGAAATCGACCTCAGAATTATCACGTAAGGATGAGATTTTTACCTCCGACACCGGCTTGATCAGCATAGCCGGGGGGAAGCTAACAGGATATCGTAAAATGGCGGAACGCGTAGTGAACCGCATAGCTGCCAAATTGAAAGAGGATGAGGCTCGCGAGATAGGAGAATCCAGCACGGCCAAGATTCCACTTTGTGGCAGCAAGTTTAAGAAGTTTAAGCACGTTAAGGAATATATTGAGGAAATCCGGAAAAGAATAGAAAACTCTGGCCTTGGAGACTACGAAGCGTGGTACCTGGTAACAACATATGGTATTCAAACAGAGCTAATTCTGCAGAAATTTACGAACATCGAAGGGAATGACGCCCGAATTCGCCTTGCAAAGGCAGAATTGCATTTTGGGATTGAGTATGAAATGGTTACCAGCCCGATGGATTTCTTTTTCCGCAGAACAGGGAGACTTTATTTCGACATTGAAAGCATCCGACTTTTGATGGATCCGATATTGGAAGAATTAGAGCAGATCCTTAATCCGGGTAAAAACAAGATCGCTGAATGGCGCGAAGAACTGCAAGGCAAACTTGCCGAACATTCACATTTTTCGGTGGAAAGGATATAACTACTACCGAACCCTAGTCCAATTTTTCGGTAAGCTCCTTGAATGCCATCCTGGCACTTCTGTTCTTATAGAGTATTTCGTAAACAGTATCGATAATAGGGGTATTAACTTTTTTAGAAAAGGTCGTTTTCAGTTCATAGGTGCTCTTGGTGGCATAATAACCTTCTGCAACCATGTTCATCTCCATCATGGCACTTTTAACACGATATCCTTTGCCGATCATATTGCCAAACATCCTGTTTCGGCTAAAAGTGGAATAGCCTGTAACAAGGAGGTCACCCAGGTAGGCAGAATTGTTAATATTGCGTTTCATTTTATGCACTCTTGAGATAAAGCGCTTCATCTCCCGGATAGCATTACTCATCAATACACTTTGAAAGTTATCACCATAACCGAGTCCGTGTGCAATACCCGCGGCAAGAGCATAGATGTTTTTCAGCATGGCTGCGTATTCAGTACCTATAATATCATCCGAGATCTTTGCTTTTACATAATCACTTTTCAGAGCCTCAGCCACACGAGATGCCTTAGACCCATCCCTGCAGGCAATCGTGAGATATGAAAGTCGTTCAAGAGCAATCTCTTCGGCATGACAAGGGCCCGTAATAACACCGATATTTTCGAAGGACACATCGTATTTATCGTGGAAATGTTCCCCTACGATCAACCCTGTTTCGGGCACAATTCCCTTAATGGCTGAAAAAATGATCTTGTCGTGAAAATCCACTTTTACTTTTTGTAATTCGCTTTCCAGAAATGCCGACGGGATAGCAAAAATCAATATTTCAGCACTGTCTATGGCCTTGTTTATATCATCTGTTAACAAGAGCTTTTTTACGTCGAATTCTACCGAAGAGAGATAGTTGGGGTTGTGAGCATGAACCTTAATATGCTCTATGGCCTGTGCATTTCGCATGTACCATACGATTTTTTTCTCGCTGTTAGCTAGCATTTTCACAAGGGCAGTGGCCCAGCTTCCACCTCCAAGTACTGCAAATGTCGTTTTTTCCAAAAGAGGGACTTTAGGGGCTAAATGTAATTAATTTTCAACTTCCAGTAAGGAAACTGATCTAAGCCATCTCCTTCTTTACCAAATGGATTTTAGTATGGTAACCTAAGAATTTCGGTCCGATAAAGTTGATCAAATGGAAATCAACTCAAAAACCGATGAAATACCATAAAATTTAACAATCCTTAGGATTTTCAAGACAATTTCAGACGAAATATATACGTTATCATAGCGGGTTGAGATAGTCCAACAACAGTTCTTCAAAGCATAGAAAAAGAATGAGCTGACAAAGAGGACTATTGATATTTTGGTTGGTTATTTAGTTAGAAAAACCCTGGTGATCTTCCTCTGAGCAATCAGAGATATTAAGATCGCAGGGTTTTTTTCATGGATAAGACAGAAAGTTCGAGACAGTATTGGTTTCAGACATTCTTTTTCTGAACCGACTTGGATTTTCACCGGCAACCCTCTTAAAAGTCCGGTTGAAGTACGAAAGGCTTTCAAATCCGCATTCATAACATGCTTCAGTGATATTCATTCCGGATAGCAATAAGCGTTTCGCCTGACTGATCTTATATTGATTGAGGAAGGCAATAAATGTATTCCCTGTGGCTTTTTTAAAATACCTGCAAAAGGCCGACTTATCCATATGGCATATCGACGCCACTTCGGCAACCCCGATTTTGTTTCTGTAGTTATTATCTACATAGGAGTACACTTTTCTCAGTCGTTGCTGCTGCTTTTCATTATACCTGTTGATATAGGCTTCATCGTGCAATAGTTGGTATTCCTGACTGGCAGCCAGGATCTGAAAAATATACAGGACCTCAAGAAATTGTGGAAACGGATCTAGTAGATGGAGCTGTTTCAAACGGCGCCCAACTTCTTTTTTGGTATCGCCTGTAAATGCAATACCCTGTTGTGATCTTACAAATAGCCTTTGGATCTGTTGTAATTCAGGGATATTATGCATCACAGTCGTTTTGAAATTCGGACTCAGATGCAATACCTCCTTATTATAATCGGATTTGATACCATAATCGAAATTCAGATGGGGAATATTAGACCCGATTAGAACCAGGTCGCTTTCCCTGTAGGCCGATATATGATCTCCAACATGGCGTGTTCCATTAGCTCCCTCGATATAAACCAACTCGTATTCAGGATGAAAATGCCAATAAAACAGATCGTTCAGCCTGGGATTATGCAATATCCGAAAAGAACTTTTTGCATCCGGAGCGATATGTTCTAATTGAATTTTCATTCTAAAATTTCACTAAATTGTCAATTAAATATATAAATTATACCGATAATATCAATATAGTATAAAAAAATATCAATATCACGGTGGTAACGGGCTACAAATCCTTATAGATTTGGGCTATCGGATTTACAATTAATATAATTATGGAAAAGTCAAACACAAAATTAGAGATGGCCAATAAGGCACATGAAGAAATACCCGGAAATCCTTCGACGGCAACAAGCAGCAAGATACGCCTTAGAGATCAGGCGGATGCCGCCAGCTTAAGAGTTTTGAGTGAAGAGGATTGGAAATTCTGGAAATACAATGGTTATATCGTGATTAAGCAGGCTGTGCCAAAAGAGCAAGCCATGGCAACGGCCGACTTTCTTTGGGAATTCGATGAAAAAGACCCTAGGGACCCCGATAGTTGGTATGCACCTCCTCGCGCTGAAATGGAAATGAAAGAGTTGATTGGGACCGGAATGGTAGAAGTATACAATAACCAGCATCTTTGGAACAACCGGCAGTGGCCAAGAGTTTACGATGCCTTTGTCGATATCTGGGGGACGGAAAAATTATGGGTCACAATAGATCGGGCTAACCTCAACTTCCCACAGCGCCCCGGACATGAAAAGAAGGGTTTTATTCATTGGGATTATGACCCTGAAACCAAACCCCAAAATGTTCAGGGGGTATTGGCCCTTGCCGATCAGACTGACGAGAACATGGGAGGATTTCAATGTATTCCTTGGCTATATAGAAATTATGATAGTTGGAAACAGAGTCAACCCGAAGACCGCGATCATTTTCAACCCGATATCAGTGGATTAGAGGATAAGATTATTAAGGTAAAAATGGAGGCTGGAGATTTGTTGATCTTTAATAGTACGCAACCCCATGGAATTCGCCCAAACCGGTCTGGAGATAAAGTAAGGATAGCACAATATATCTCTATGATGCCGGCGGAAGAAGATAATGAGGCCATGCGTCAATGGCGGATTCAATCATGGAAGGACCGGATAGCACCTGAAGGCTATGCCTTTCCCGGGGATCCCCGCAAATGGGAGCAAAACAAGTACGATCGTGCAGAGCTTTCTATGCTGGGCGAAA
This sequence comes from Flavobacteriaceae bacterium, assembly GCA_039768345.1. Lineage (GTDB taxonomy): Bacteria > Bacteroidota > Bacteroidia > Flavobacteriales > Flavobacteriaceae > JAHEJJ01. Next base: position 656 of record JBDNAQ010000245.1, on the reverse strand, counting down.
AATTGCTCGGACTCCAAAGCTGGTAAGTTTGTATATTATCACCGTAAATCATAGATCGCCGGTTCTTTATGTTCGAAAACCTCGCTTTATGGGATGTAATTATCATCCTGTTTTACTTTGCCATTATTCTTTGGATTGCCAGATGGGCTTCACGCGACACCTCTAAATCTGGTGCAGCAGCAGATTATTTCCTTGCCGGCAAAGACCAGGGTTGGCTGGTAGTTGGGGCATCACTTTTTGCCTCAAACATCGGTTCGGAAATAATACTAGGTGTTTCCGGTGCCGGCGCCCGCGGCGATATGCCCATGGCAAATTTTGAGATCCTGGCAGCCCTTATTCTAATTCTGCTGGGGTGGGTTTTTGTTCCTTTTTATCTTCGTACGGGGGTATACACCATGCCCGAATTTTTGGAAAAACGTTATTCTAGGGCTTGCCGTACCTACCTTTCGGTAGTCTCTATCCTGGCCTATGTAATCACAAAGATTTCATTGATCATCTTTGCGGGAGCCCTCGTTTTCGAGACTATGGGGATCCCATTCTGGACGGGTGCGATCATTACCGTAATCGCAACAGGGTTCTATACAGTATTGGGGGGATTGCGAGCGGTGATTTATACCGATATGGTTCAGGCTTTCATTTTACTGTTCGGGACTCTT
>JBDNAQ010000244.1:0-5641 GCA_039768345.1 Flavobacteriaceae bacterium | reverse complement strand
TGTCCCACTGCCAGAACCTCTCCGACAATCTCGTGGCCGGGTACAAAAGGATATTGGGTCATTCCCCATTCGTTATTGACCATACTGAGGTCTGAGTGACATATTCCACAGTAGTGTACTTTAATATCTACTTCCTCAGTTCCGATGGGACCCAATTCGTAGGAGAACGGTTCCAGTTTTGCGCCGGCTTCAGCCGCCGCATAGGCATTTACTTTGCTCATGTTTCAAGTTTTTCGATGTTAGATATTGCTCCAAATCGATGAATAATCGAGTGGAGACGATGGTACTTTTGCTAAATTACTGTAAAAATCGAAGTTGGGTATCTGGTACTTCTATTTTTAAGATATCTCCATAATCCAGATGCTTTATTTTTGGCAGGATGAGTTCAAGAGTGCTGCTACTCTGCTCATGTTCTACTTTGGTTTCAGGATCGGGCATATAGATAAGCCCGTTGTAAGTATGCGATTTGTAATGTGCTGTAAGCGTAAAAAAGTAGAAATTCTCGGCCGGGATATGTTCAGACCAGCGTACCTGGCTAAAAAACATAAAAGCCTCGATGATGCCGTATCGGTAAGGGTGGATATCTAAATTGATGGTTCCTAAATGATATTCTCCAAGGTCTAGACCCAGTGCTTTAAAAAAGGGTAGCTGCTTTATCAATGTGCCTTCCGGATAGCGTGGATCTCCGACTTTCCCAGATGCAACCCCATGACCTTGTATCACCTTTCCCTTAATGCTCATCAATAAAAGATCTTTCAGCAACCTATTTTAATCTTTGCCAAATCTGTGTTAGTGGCCCGATTATACCACAATATTGACTCCCCCTGAATCCATGGCCTTATCGGAATCAAAATAGAAATCGATCCTGCCCAGATTCACCCCGTAACAGCCTACCTGATTGATCAATACACGTTCACCTTTTCGGTTTTTTCTGATAACTGGTTTTTCCAGGAAAGTATGTGTATGGCCGCCAATTATCAGGTCGATATTTTCAGTTTCTCCACATAGTTGTAAATCACTTGGAAGTTGTTGATCGGAACTGTATTCGAAGCCCAAATGGGAAAGGCATATCACAAGGTCACAATTATGCTCCTCTTTCAATCGGCGCCCCAGATCTTGTGCGATTTCGGTTGGATGTAGATAATTGGTTTCCTTATAAAGTTCTTTTGTTACGAGCCCGGCCAGTTGAATGCCAAGACCAAATACGCCAATTCTGATATCATCGATCACAAAGATATTGAAAGGTTCAATATAGCCGTCGAGTACGGTATTGCTGAAATCGTAGTTGGCAGACAGGAATTTAAAATCGGCGTGAGGAAGCTGTGCCAGCAGCCCATCGATCCCGTTATCAAAATCGTGGTTACCTATGGTGGCTGCATCATATCCCAGTTTGCTCATCAGTTTGAATTCGAGTTCCCCACCGTAGAAATTAAAATAGGGAGTACCCTGAAATATATCTCCGGCATCGAGCAAAAGAGTATTGGGGTTTTCCGATTTTATTTGGCTGATCATTTCTGCCCGGGCCACCACACCTCCCATATTAGGATATGATGAATGCGTACTTTTAAAAGGTTCTATATGACTGTGAACATCATTGGTATGTAAAATAGTAATGTGTTTTCTACTATTCCCTATACAGCTGCTGAGAGAGAGTCCGCCAAAACCGGTTAAGGCCGATGCCGCTATGGTTTTATTTAGAAAACTTCTTCTTTTCACGGAGTTTCCAGTTTTAAGAATCGATCATCCACACCTGCCCTGAGCGTGTCGACCATTTTAAAGTAGTCTATCATGGCATTGCGAATGAAGTATTGAAGCTCGAAATGCTGAGATCCGTCTTTGAAAAATTCCATATTATCGCCGCCTTTAAAGAGATAATCGGAGGTAGCCACATTGTAGGTTCTGTTCTCATCAAAAGGTTCACCCTTGATACTTACAGAAGACAATTGATCCTTTTTATCGATAATGATCTGCAGGCCCGAGATCGGATGAGGCCTGGACGAGCGAATAAGGTGACTGACAAGGTCACGAATAGCCTTGCCCTTCATTTGAACAACAACAATTGTATTATCGAAAGGCATAACTTCATAGGCGGTTCTGGAACTGACATTTCCCTTAGAGATTACACTGCGGATACCGCCGTGATTAAGCACTACAAAATCGATCCTTCCTTTAGTGCGTGATTGGAAGACAGGATTGGCCTGGTGTATTACGATATCGGCCATCAGATTCCCTGCACTGCTATTATATCGGCCATCGTTCTTGCCTATGTCGTAGGGCGCGTAGCATAAAGTTTCATCCAGAACACTGTTTACATGTGTGATATAAGGTTTCAGAAAATTCCTTAAAGAATCGGTCTCAACCGATGTTTCGGTATGTACGATGGGCAGCTGATTTCCGCGGATCTCCGAAATAGTGTACTGACGATCACTACAGGATGCAAAAAACACAATTGTTACAAATAAAACAAATTGTTTAATATTTAAATACATCTTCCTTCTTAACTTCGCATCGGATTTGCCCACAGATTGGTTACATTTGTAGAAATGTAAGCTGTGGATGTTTCTCAAGGGTCTCAAAGATAAGTTTAAATATAAATCCGGCCTAAAATATTTAAAGGAAGAATTAAACAGTCCGTCTGAAATAGTTGAAAGGCCAAAAGGGATCAATTCCGTGGGGATTATTGTGGATCTGGACACCTTTGACCATGCCGAATCTTTTTACGACTTTGTAGAGGAGTTCAAACTACGCCCCAATGCGATTAAGATCATAGGATACAAAGGTTATTACGATAAGAATTCGCCTTATGCCACCCCTGTTTTTTCGGATAAGGACCTTGGATGGAACGGAAATATTGAAAACAGCTATGCGCTTGAATTTCTGAGTCGGGAGTACGACCTGCTGGTAAATTACTATACGCAGGATAATCTGATGATGCAGTTGATGACCATCAAGACCAAAGCAAGGATCAATGTGGGTTTTTCGGCTGTTGACCGCTCCTTCAATGATCTTATATTGGAGGCAGATTTGCAGGACTATAAAACCTTTAAGAGCGAATTGAAGAAGTATCTTCAGGTGATGAATGAAATCGCGAAGTAAGGCTGAGCTGAATATGTAAAGAGCTTGATAGGATGAAAGCATTACAAGGTACGGGAGTAGCAATTGTTACTCCTTTTAACGAACATCTTAATATAGATAATGAGGCACTGCGCAGAGTCGTTGAGCATTGTATAGAAGGCGGCGTTGATTATTTAGTAGTGTTGGGTACTACCGGCGAATCTGTCACCCTTGATCGTGCTGAAAAGAAAGCAGTCACAAAGCTGGTGGTTGAAGCGAACATGGGAAGAGTTCCCCTGGTATTAGGAATAGGTGGAAATAACACTTCCAGGGTTACAGAGGAATTACGCTCCACCGATCTTGAACCTTTTGCCGCAATTCTTTCCGTATCGCCATATTACAATAAACCTACCCAGGAAGGCATTTACATGCATTTTAAACAATTGGCCGGGGCAAGTAGTAAACCATTGATTTTATATAACGTGCCGGGAAGAACGGCCAGCAATATACTGCCGGAGACTGTATTGAGATTGGCTGAGGACTGCCCCAATATTGTGGGGATAAAAGAGGCCAGTGGCGACATGAATCAGGTAAAAGAAATAATTCGTTTGACTCCTGCTGAATTCATGGTAATTTCAGGAGATGATATTACTGCCCTGCCCACTGTACTGGCAGGTGGTCATGGAGTGATCTCCGTTTTGGCACAGGGCATTCCTTCAGCGTTTTCTTCCATGATTGCCCTTGGAAGACAAGGGCAGAGCGACCGTGCCTTTTCTCTTCACCATAAAATGAAAACGGCAATGGAATTAATCTTCGAAGAAGGCAATCCTGCTGGTATCAAAGCTATGCTCGAATACCAAAAAATATGCTCTGCCAAGGTACGTCTGCCATTGGTAGAAGCTAGCCCTACTCTTAAAAAGAAAATTGCAGAATTTGTTGATCAGGGTTTAAAAATGCCGGCCTGAAATGTATTCCCCATATTGTTAAAACTTAGCAAAATAGTATGTTAGGCAAGGTTTGAGGGCTATTTTAGCGGCTTAGAAATAGTTTCATATTACACTTAGAATGACTAATTTTGCAAAATGCTTTTAAAAATCTATCGAACCTTTTTCATTCTGGCACCTTTCCTACTGCTTTTATCCTGTAGTGAATACCAGAAAACTCTTAAGGGTACAGACAACAAAGCGAAGTATGTTTATGCCCAAAAACTATACGAAGAGAAAGATTTTAAGCGGGCTAATAAGCTGCTTACACAGATCGCTCCAAAATATGTGGGTAAACCCCAGGGCGAGCGGGTGACCTACTTTTTGGCAAATTCTTATTTCGAGATAAAAGACTATAATTTCGCAGGATATCAGTTCGAGCGTTTTCTGAAATCATATCCCAGAAGTGATAAAGCTTCCGAGGCATCTTTCATGGGAGCTAAGAGCTATTATATGCTTTCGCCAAAATATTCAGTCGATCAGACGGATACAGATAAGGCCTTGATTAAACTTCAAAATTTTATCAATGCTTATCCCGAATCCAAGTATCTGGAAGAAGCAAATGCCATGGCCAAAGAACTCACTGTTAAGAAAGAAAAGAAAGAATTTGAGATCGCCAAGCAGTTCACAAAACTGGGAGGGTCTTATATTCTGGATTATAATATTGCAGCGATCGCATCGCTTGAGAATTTTGTCTCCGATCATCCAGGATCTATTTTTCGGGAAGAGGCGTATTTCCTCAAACTAAAGGCAGCCACTAATCTGGCACTAAACAGTACAGATAATAAGAAGAAAGAGCGCTTAGACAATGCCAAAGCGGCTTACGACCAATTGATTAAGAGCTATCCTGAAACAAAATTCGGGAAGGAAGCAGCGGAATTGGCGCAAACACTCGATAAGGAACTCGGCAGAGATCAACAAACAGAAACCATATCAAAATGAATATGAACGATTTAAAGAACTCCAAAGCTCCTGTGACTACGGTTACTATTAACAGGGACGAATTTGACGATAAAACAGAAAATATCTACGAAGCTATATCCATTGCTGCCAAAAGAGCAATCCAGATCAATTCGGAGATTAAGAAGGAATTACTCGAAAAGCTCGAGGAATTTGCCACCTACAGCGACAGCCTGGAGGAAGTTTTTGAGAATAAGGAGCAAATCGAAGTTTCAAAATTCTATGAGAAACTTCCCAAGCCACATGCCCTGGCCATAATGGAATGGCTGGAAGACAAGATCTACTACCGCAATACAGAGAAAGACGAACAATAAGATGCTCCGCGGTAAAAAAATACTTTTGGGCATTACCGGAGGTATTGCCGCGTATAAAACAGCATTTTTAGTACGCCTGCTGATTAAGGCAGGAGCAGAGGTCAGGGTGATTCTCACCGAAAGTGCCGCTGAATTCGTTTCTGCTTTAACCCTCGCTACCCTTTCTAAAAATCCGGTATTTCACAGCTTTGTAAAAGAAGAAGATGGGTCAACAGATTGGAACAATCATGTTGAAATGGGTCTTTGGGCCGACTATATGATCATCGCCCCGGCAACGGCCAACACCTTGTCTAAGATGGCCAATGGCAACGCCGATAATCTGCTGCTGGC
>JBDNAQ010000243.1:0-3481 GCA_039768345.1 Flavobacteriaceae bacterium | reverse complement strand
TCCCCATGGTGGCGCCGTAGTGGCCAAGGCATTTACATTGTTAAGTAAGGCTCCTGGCGGAACTACAATTTGTGCGTATCCATAAGTACTACCTCCATCTATACTACCACCCCATGTAAAAGTAGAAGTTCCTCCGGGCGAACTGCCAGGGTTAAATATAGCCCGGTCTACCCATAATCTTATTTCAAGACCTGAAACACCACTTCCGCCATAGGAGAACCCAATAACCATATCTCCTATATTCGTAACATTCCCACTGGCATCGAAGGTCCATGCTGTATGTCCTTCCTGACTTCCTGAATTGACAAAGCTAGAGCCGGATATGGCAATTTCTGAAACGAACAATTCAAAATCAACAAAATGATTCCCGGTTGCCGATAAGGTAGAAATCATGAGATCTACCCACAGGTCATCAGTTACCAACACGCCATTTCTCCTCATATGTACTCCGGAATCTACAATATCTGTTTTTGCAGGTACAGAACCTGGAGAGTTACCCCATGATGTCATTGGGTTATCCCCGTTTTTTCCCCCGGTAAATGTTGTTAAGTCAGAAGAGGAGGCATTTGTATAATCCCTTCCATAGCGGGTACTATACCATATATACCCATTATTGGAGGCATAATTTGGAATGCTTTGTCTTAGGTCAAAAGCAATATTATTCCCTGCAGCCAGTTGTGCAGCGTACCCCATACTAATTGCGGTTGCCTCATCTACCACTCCAAATCCGGAAACATTGTTATAAAACCAGTCGTCTGTATTTAAACCCGAAGTAAGATCCCCGGAATATGCATCGGCCTCTATTCCAAAGTTGGCACCAACACCTACTTGAGCATATCCCGAAAAAAAGATCATGCAAAAAGCGATGAATAAGAAATTCTTTAAAGAAATAATTCTTGTCATTTATTGATTTCCAGTGTGCGATTATGGTTGCATGAGCTAAATTATTTTATGGTTTTCCAACAACCAATCCCTCATTATAAAGCGATTACACAAACCTACTTTATGTTAGTAATTCAAATTTGTTCAATTTTATACAAAACTTCAATTAGGATTTACCCGATAGGTGATCCTCCTGTTGGTAATCACCGATCTGATCTTGATAATGGAAACAGGTGAAAATTCTGAGGTGGTATTAGCCACAGTGGCCGTCGCTGTCACCCTAAATCCAATATCCAAACTTGGTGTATAAGGAATCTGCAGATGAAATTGATTGGTATTGTCTGTATTGCCATCCGCATCTGTATAGACAGACGATCCTGCATCCAGATCACTCCCGCTGCCCTCTACAGCCGACCCTATATAAATTTGCCCCTCCCCATAATCATTGCTCATCCCAAGCTGATTGTCCCCTTCGGTAGCAGTGCCTTCATTGGTATCGGTTAAAAACACCTCTATATTTGCGCCAGGACGCGACCATCCTTTTAATATTAAATTTGGCCCTTCTATAAATGCTGCGGTAATAATTGGAAAGTTAGCAGCTCCGTTGGGACCTGCATCTGCATCTCCGGTGTCATTTAATGTTACACCATCTCCCATGCCATCTGCCTGGTCAATATCTATTCCCAAGGCATCGGCTGAAGTTCCATTGGCGTAGATGGAGTTTTGAGATATCAGATTTCCCGACGTATTTCCACCTCCTAATACGATCCCTGCACCTCCATTTTGGTAAATAATATTGCTGGTTATTGAAGAATTACTTCCATCCAAATGAATTCCGGCATTTTCTATAGCACCACTGCAATTCCCTCCATCCTGCCCCGCTGAAGTAATAGTATTTTCTGTAATAGTTACACTTCCTGCCATCCCATTTCCATCAATCCCCATGGCTCCAGAAAGCTCTATAAGGTTATTTTGTACCACAACGCCACTTCCTCCTGTAATTGTGATGTTATCAAAACATCTATCATCTCCATTTGAGGTAATATGATTATTCTGAATGATGGTAGATGTTCCTCCATTCACTAGGACACCAGCTTCTTCATTGGTAGTAATATAATTCCCATCCACATTTGCAACACCTCCGGTTACTTCAACTCCATACAAAATCTTACCGTCATTTGCACCCAGGGCATCTACGCCCAGCAGATTCTCCTGTGCTGTCATTGAACCTCCTGTTAACAATATTCCTGCTCCGTCATCTGCATATATTGCCATATTTCGGATTACAGTAGCTGTACCCGAAACAATAAATGTATCCTCATTTTTATCATGTACCTGAACTTCTGGTAAATCATAATTGGGCAGTGCATTTGCACTTACTCCCACATTGGTTCCACCTGCACCTACAGTACCTGTGTTTGTATTCCCTGAATAAGCCGTTTGAGTTCTCCCATCTATATGGGTGTTATCTGCCGTGATGCTCGTTAGCGGATCTGTTTCAATATCAAAAATTCCCGATGCATAATTGCTATCTGCTGCCCTTCCCAAAGCATCTCCTGTAGGCGGAATCATAAAAATGGATACGTCTTCTCCTGCTCCCGGATCAAAAATGGCATTGGCCACTATATCCAGGCCGGATTCATCTAGCGCATTAGAATTTATAATAAACTGTTCCAGGGAACCTTGCCCATCTTTATTAGTATTGACGATGGTATTAAAATTATACCCAAAATCCATTCCCGCGATCCCTTCATTTAAGATCGTAAAAGTGGAAACTGATTGAGCTCCTGTCAGCGTTCCAGGTCCGGGATCTTCAGCAGATGGATCTTCTCCTCCTACACTATTGGTATCTTCTATTAGTAAACTAGCTACAAAATCTGTTTTAAAGGTTTGTACGGGGATACAAGTGGTACATGCTGCTCCCCCGGTTCTAGTAGACCTCACTGAATTATTAACAACACGAACAGTATAGGTACCATTGGCCATCCCTGCAAAAACATAGCGACCTGCAGCATTGGTAGTGGTAGTTTCAACCAAGCTTCCTCCCCCATCATATAATTCAACGGTAGCGTTTGGAATAGGCACTCCGGGAGCAGTTGCTCTATTACGGCCTGCGCCCCCTCCATAATTAACATCTTCAAAGACGATCCCTGTGGTTAGGTTGGAAGGTACTTTCAGGGTCACGGTATTTAAGATCACAAAATCTTGTCCGGATCCAACGTTGGTTGTTACCGAAGTTTCCCCGGCAGTTACAAATGGAGAAACATCATAGGTATCTAAATCAACTCCATGAGAATTTATATTATTTACTACCGGTGCTACAGTATTATCAAAATGGGTGGAGTTAAAGGGATTAATCGTAGGCAGTCCTGTATTATCTCCGTCACCAGTAAGATTAAATGTTCCCAGACCGGTCGTAACCGTTAAACTTTCATTATTGCTGAGGGTCTGATCCCCTTCCCAGGATTGCACGGTAGTCTTAGATCCTGTTGCTCCAATCGCAAAAAATCCACTAAGGGTATAAGCGGAAGCAGAGTTACTCTCTCCACTAAATCCTTCATATACATTGATAGTGGATGCCGGTAAGCTATTCTCCGTA
>JBDNAQ010000242.1:0-10113 GCA_039768345.1 Flavobacteriaceae bacterium | reverse complement strand
TAACCGATCCTGAACCGCAGGGATCTAACGGAATTGCTCTTTCGGGCAAGCTAACCGCTTCCGGCAACGCTATGTTATTGATCAACCCGCATACATCATTTTATTTCAGGGGAGAAGTACATATGGTTAGTGAGGAAGGGCTTAACGCCTATGGGGCGGTTACCTGGGGGCAGTTTTTTATCTATCAGGGTTTTAATGAGAAAACCGGCTGGATGCATACTTCATCGTATACCGACGTTCTCGACGAATATATAGAAACCATAGAAGAGAGAGATGAACTCCTTTATTATCAATATGGTGATGAATGGAGGAAGGTGGTAACCGGGGAAGTAGTTCTGGACTACAAGGATGGCACAAGTATCAGGGAAAGAACCTTTCCGGTTTTTAAGACACATCACGGACCTATAACCCATAAAATAGGTGACAAGCTGGTGGCCACTGCAATGATGTGGGAACCCTCTAAGGCTTTAAGCCAGTCTTATCTTCGCACTAAACAAAATGGCTACCGGGGCTTTAGGGAAATGATGGATATCAGAACGAACTCGTCTAATAATACGGTTTATGCCGATGCAGAGGGCAACATCGCATATTTTCACGGGAATTTCATACCGATACGCGATACGCTTTATGATTTTACAAAACCTGTAGATGGGCGCGATCCCAATACGGATTGGAAAGGACTGCACAAGGTCGATGAAAATATCCTTGTCTTAAATCCTCAGAACGGCTGGATCCAAAACTGTAATTCGACTCCTTTTACTTCCGCGGCGGAATTCAGCCCTAAAAGGGAAAACTATCCCGCATACATGTCAAAGGATCAGGAGAATTTCAGGGGTGTACACGCCATAGGCCTGCTAGATGACATAAAAGAATTTACATTAGATAGCCTTGTAAAACTTGCTTATGATCCTTACCTGCCTGCATTTGAAGCACTAATTCCCGGACTCATCAGGGCCTATGATCAGGCCACCTCTCCCTCAAAGGAACTGCGGGAGCCAATAGCGGTTTTGCGTCAATGGAATTTCAGGACCTCCGCAGAATCTGTTGGAATGAGTCTGGCACATTACTATGGCACACACTATCTGCAAAAAGGATCAAGACCCAAACCGATGAGTCAGATGGAGTTGATAAACTATTTCGGAAACCAGTCTCCCGAACAGGAAAGATTAGAAATATTTACAGAGGCCCTGACCAAATTGCAAACTGACTTCGGTAGCTGGAAAATCCCATGGGGAGAGATCAATCGGTATCAAAGGATCAACGGTGAAATATTTCAACCCTTTAATGACAATTTACCCAGTATTCCTATCAGCTATGCTTCTGGAAGATGGGGTGCTCTGGCGGCCTATGGCGCCCGCTATCACAACAATACCAAAAAGATTTATGGTACGCGTGGTAACAGTTTTGTCGCGGTGGTGGAATTTGGCCCCAGATTGAATGCTTTATCAATTTTAGCGGGGGGTCAGAGCGGAGACCCCGAGTCTTCTCATTTTGACGACCAGTCGGAATGGTATGCCAACGGACAGTTTAAAAAAGTGTTCTACTATGAGGAAGAGGTGAATAAAAATGCAAAAAGCCGGTATCAGCCCGGCCAAATTGGAGAATGATAGAAACTATTCCTGTACTACTATCAGAGAAGCCTTAGATCCGGTAGATAGTAACCATTTATTGGAATAGATCAGTTTCCCAGTATCATCATAAACGTCTACCTGGGCCGTATTGGGTCCTGAAGACCCCTGATTCAGAGCTTCAAAATCGAGCCTGTTAAAACCTTTGTCGAGATTGAGATTAATCCCCTTAAAACTACCTGTAAGTAAAATATTTGGCTCTACTACAAATCCATTGGCGTAGACTTTAACACGGTCACCATCCACATATTCATGATCCCGGCAAACAACACCGATAAATTTCGATTTCGTCTTTACGTCTCCGAGGTACATATCGCCGAAATGTTTATTGGAATTCGCTTTTGAACGCTCACCGACTTTGGTGTCTAGTTTTAAATCGTGTCCGGCCTGCTTTAGTTCCCCATCGGGTAGCATTTTAACCACCCGTTCGGTTTCCTTGAAATCACTATTGAGTTCTTTCTTGTAAACAGAAGGAATTTTAAGACTGGTATTACTTTCAGGATTACTTTTAATATCGAGCTTGTTACTGGCCTCAATATTGAGTTGTTGCGACTGCGGAAGGTCTGTTTGGGCCATAACTCCGACAGCAATAAAAGACAGTAAACCGAGTAACACAATTCGTTTCATAGCGGTTTTAATAGACTATAAAAGTAGCAAATACCTTGCCACAGCTAATTAAAATGCTGTTAAATTCGATGAAAGCATCGTTCAAATACGCCGGATCAATCGATTATAGAGGCTTTCTATGCCGCGTTCAAATGTCCTTATTCCTGGTCTTCCAATACTGAGGAGCAGTATCTTCTGAACGCTGGTGCCAGTAATCCGGGGTGACTTTGCGCCCGTCGAAAGTCTCAAGCCGACGTTGATAGATCCAAATCGTAGGATTGAACACCATATCGGTCACGGCCACTGTATAAGAAAGTGGATCTTCTTCTGTGGCTCTTTTCTCTTCCTGCAAAAGCACCTCAAAGCCATTGTGTTCCAATAATTGTTTAAGGAATTCGGCTCTGTCTTCACCTACTTTTTTTTCTACAAATGTGACCCTTGTTTCGTCTAAACTCCCAAAGAGATGTTTGCCTGCTAATCCCATTTTATCAATTCATAAGATTTATACTCAGTTCATAAATATAATCGAAAACCGGACTGTAGATCCCAAGAACTGCAATACCGGCTACGGTAATAACCAGCCCCAGGCGCATATAGAGTTTGCTTTGGAAAAAGGGGATCGGGTTATCGCTTTTCCTGAGGAACATCGCCCTGATCACCAGAAGATAGTAATATAAAGAGATGGTAACATTAACCACGGCCAGAAAAACGAGCCAGTAGAAACCTTTGCTTGCAGCTGCGGTAAAGAGGAAGAACTTACCAAAAAAACCAGCTACAGGCGGAATTCCTGCTAGTGAAAACAAAGCAAGCATCATCACCAGGCTTAAATTAGGATTGGTTCTGTATAAGCCCTCATAATCTGACATATTCTCTTTTCCAGTCTGGTTCGAGATGGCCTGGACCACACCAAAAGCAGCCAAATTGGAGAAAATATAGATCAGTATAAAATAGACCACTGTTGCCAAACCCATGCTGGTTCCCGAGATAATACCCAGTAGAATGAACCCGGCTTGCGCAATAGAGGAAAAGGCGAGAAATCGCTTCATATTTTGTTGGCGTAACGCAAAAAGGTTCCCGATGAACATGGTAGCCACGGCCAATACATAAACAACATTCTCCCAGACTTCTATGAGCGATTTTAGAACGGTAAATAGCAATATGGTAAGGATAAAAACCGCTGATCCCTTGGAAATGACCGAGAGATATGAGGCAATACTGATAGGTGCGCCTTCATAAACATCGGCTGTCCAAAAATGAAAAGGCACAAGCGATATTTTAAATGCAAGTCCGGAAAAGAAAAGTATAATCCCCATCAATAGAAGGTGATTACTATTTATCAAATCGACCAATTCGGCGAAATAGATGGAACCTGAACTCGCATAAATCATAGAAATTCCAAAAAGAGAGATACCCGATGCCAGTGCAGAGGAGAGGATGAGTTTTATCCCGGCCTCACTGGAAGTTCGTTTGGTTACTTCGTAGGCTGCAAGGGCGGCAACAGGAAGAGTGGACAGCTCCAGGCCGAGGTAGAACATGAGAAAATCGCCGGAAGAGATCATGAAATACATTCCGATAAGCGAGGCGAATAAGAGTATAAAGAATTCTGAAGCTTTCTGCTCAGCTATTAACCTGGACTGTATCCAGTCGGCCGACTGCAACAACAGGATCAGCACTCCGATATTCAATATGTTTTTAACCAGATGAATGAGTCCATTGGTATGGAACATACCGCCAAAGAGCTGATTTTCTTCCAGAGGTAAGAAACCAATAATGGTATGGATCCCAAAAAGGAAAATCCCCAGATGGATAATACTCGCTTTTTTCTTCGATGGCAGCGCAATTTCCGCTATCAAGATCGCCATTATGATCAATAACAATACAACCTCATGTCTCATGATCAAAAAATTACTCCAGGTCATAGTTTATCAATTATATGTTTTATCACAATACCCCCTGAATAAAGGGATGCAAGCTCTTATAGATTAAATCACTCAGCCACAACGGGGCAACACCAATTCCGATGATGGGTAATAACAACAACAAAATTCCTATCCGTTCGTACCAACTCACTCCTGGGATTTGCAAATAGGCTTCTTCCTTCACCGGCCCCATAAGCATCATCCCTACGACTCGCAGTATGTATACCGCGGTCACCACAATTGCTGAAACCGAAATTACCGTAGCTATCCTGTAGTAGGTATTCTCGTGCTCAAAGGCACCAACGAAAATGTTCATCTCGGCCACAAATCCGCTAAAACCCGGCAGCCCCAAAGAGGCCAGACCTGCAATAACATAGGTTGCAGAGATCATGGGTATGACCTTGAGTAATCCACCCATTTTTCGAACATCGCGTGTATGGGTACGTTCATAGATCATTCCGATCAACGCAAAGAATAATGCCGTCATAAATCCGTGGGAAAGCGACTGGATGATCGCACCGTTCCAGGCCGTTTTATTGAACATTAATAGGGCGAATAAGACCAGTCCCAAATGACTAACCGAGGAATAGGCATTGATATATTTCAAATCGGTTTGCCTCACGGCGGCAAATGCACCATAGATTACGCCAAATGCGGATAGGATGATAAAGATCCATGACCATTCGATGGCACCTTCAGGAAGTACGTAGAGTGCAACTCTGAATACGCCGTATCCCCCTAATTTCATCAAAACTCCGGCATGAAGCATAGATACTGCTGTAGGGGCCGAAGCATGTCCGTCTGGTGACCAGGTATGGAATGGGAATAACGCGCCAATAACCGCAAATCCTATAAAGGTTAGCGGGAAAAATATCTTTTGTGCTTCTGCCGGGATATTGGCAGCAGCCAGCTCAAGGATATTAAAAGTGAAGCCGTTACCACCGGTATCAGAATTAAAGTAGATCCCCAGGATACCTACCAGAAGGACGGCAGAAGCAGCCATGAGCATCAGCGTTAGTTTCATTGCCGAGAATTCTCTCTTTCCCGAGCCCCAGATTCCGATGAGAAGGTACATGGGGATAACTGCGAGTTCGAAGAATACGAACATTGTAAAGAGGTCAAGGCTGATAAAGAAACCATATACACCGGTAGCCAGAACGATAAGTGATATAAAGAACTCCTTTGGTAGATCATTTATCTTCCAGGAGATAAACACTCCGGCCATCACAACGATACTGGTCAGTACAATCATGGTCACCGTGATCCCATCGGCACCGATGCTGTAATGAATATTGAAGGGTTCGAACCAGACGAGGTCTCTGGTAAATAGCATGATTGAATCGTTTATCGCCCTTTCTTTTATATAGGCAAATACCAGATTCATACTCATGGCAAACTGTACGATACTACCCAGGAGAGCAACAAGCCTTGCCTGGCTCAGGCTTCGGGTGAAGACCAACAGCAGGATGGTAATGGCGGGCACGATCAAAAAGAGTGATAATATATCCATAATGTTGGTTTATTCGGTCAGGTAGTAGACAAAGAAGATAATGATCACTAATACGCCAGCTACGAAGGCCATCGCATAGTCTTGCACTTTGCCCGATTGCATTCCTTTTATTTTTTCTGATGTTCTAACTGTACTATTACCAATTCCAACCATCGTACCGTCTACCACCCTGCGATCGAACCTGGCCGCTGGTTCCGCAACTCTTTTAAAAAGTATTTTTTTGGTGACAAAGAGATAGATCTCATCGATATAAAACTTATGATAGGACCAGGTATATAGTTTCCCTAATGAATCGGCCACCTTCTGTGGCAGATCGGTTTCTTTCCTGTAGAAAAGCCAGGCCAGACCGATCCCTGCTATTCCAGTGGCTACCGCAGCTAAGGCGAGAGGTACATTGAGATGAGCCTCAAGAACCATACGATCTGCGCTGATGAATTCTCCGAATGGAACAAAACCAGCCAATGCGCTAAAAATTGCCAGTATGATCAGGGGTATGGTCATTGTCGCAGGTGACTCATGAGGTGTAGATGTGTATTCGGGATCCTTATGCCAAAAAATACCGAAATAGATCCTGAACATGTAAAAGGCCGTCAACCCGGCAACGATCAAGGCGATGACATAGAGAAGGCTATCTTTTTGATAAACGGCAACCAGGATTTCGTCCTTACTCCAGAAGCCAGCAAGAGGTGGTATTCCTGCAATGGCGAGGGCTGCTATGAGGAAGGTTATATGAGTGATCGGCATATACTTTCTAAGTCCGCCCATATCTTTTAAGTAATTGCTGTGCACTGCATGGATCACTGATCCGGCGCAGAGGAATAACAGTGCCTTGAACATGGCATGTGTAAAGAGATGAAACATCGATGCCATATAGCCCAGTCCGGCTTCCCCTTCATATCCCGAAACACCAAGCGCAAGCATCATATAGGCGAGTTGTGACATCGTGGAATAGGCCAGGACACGTTTAATGTCGTTTTGTGTAATTGCAATGATGGCGGCGAAAAGCGCTGAAAAACCACCTACAAAGGCCACCACTTGCAATATGATTCCTTCTTCAACAAAGTAATACATAGGGAATAGACGTGCTACCAGATAAACGCCTGCCACAACCATGGTAGCCGCATGGATCAATGCCGAAACAGGTGTAGGACCTTCCATGGCATCGGGCAGCCATATATGAAGCGGGAACATGGCCGATTTTCCCGAACCTCCAATAAATATGAGGAGGAGTCCCCAACTGAGAACAGACATACCGAAAAAGGAAGATGCTGCCCAACTAAGAATTGGACTACCCTCCGGATCATTCAAAAGTTCGAAATCGTATGTACCAGTATAGAAGCCAATGATGAGAATACCGATCAGGAATCCCAGATCGGCAAAACGAGTAACTATAAATGCTTTTTTCGCCGCAGCAACAGCGGTGGGTTTGGTATAATAAAACCCTATCAGCAGGTAAGACGAAACACCCACCAACTCCCAGAAGATATAGATCTGGAACAGATTTGTGGCCAGAACCAGGCCGTACATGGAGAAGGTAAATAAGGATAAAAAAGCAAAAAATTTAGTATAACCCGGATCTCCCTTCATATAACCCCGGCTGTAGAGGTGTACCATCATGGAAACAATTGACACCACCAGTAACATCATGATCGAGATCGGATCGAGAAGTACGCCCATATCGATCCTTAAGGTCTCGGTGAAATTCATCCAGACGGTTTTATGGACAAAGGTTTGATAGATCGGCCCTTCTTTACCGAAGACGAAAAAGTATTCGTAGGCCACTTTGATGGAGAACAATGTCGAGATCAAGAGGCCAAGAACGCCGATAACTCCCGAAACAGCTGGCTTGATACACTTATAGAAGATACCCAGTACGAGGAAAACCGCAAGGGGAATGAAGGGAATGATGAGAATCTCAGTGTAATTCATAGGTCTTTACATTCAATATTTCATGGTTTCCACATCTTTCACTTCCACAGAACTTATCTGTCGGTAAAGATTGATGATAATCGCCACTGCCAGAGCGGTTTCTGCTGCGGCCACTGCTATGATAAAAATGGAGAAGACCACACCCTGCAGCACATCGGGATAGAGGTATTTATTGATCACCACAAAATTCACCACCGAAGCATTCAACAGCAACTCTATCGAAATCAGAATGGAGATGAGGTTTTTTCTGGTGATGAATCCATAGACCCCGACAAAGAATAAGATGGAAGTAACGGTCAGTATTTCATAAAGGCTTACGTCTTCTATCATGTTGGTTTGTTATTATTACCCATAAGCTTGGTTCCTTTAGCTATAACGATCGCCCCGATCATCGCGGCGAGCAATAGGATACTGATCACCTCAAAGGGCAAGATAAAACCGCCTTCCCCATAGCTGAGTAATCTTTCTCCAATGGCCTCTGTGGTAGTAGTTTGCTTATTTTCTACCATCTTGAACTCGAAACTGTGGATAGTATAGATAAATACACCCATGCCTATAAGACAAAGCACGGCCGTGGTTATTCTTTTGGCAATTGAGGCCATCTCGAGCCTCATTTCGATATGATGGACAAGCAAGACCGAAAAAATAATCAGCACGATGATCCCCCCTGCATAGACGGTCAGCTGAATGGCGGCGAGCAGGTTGTAATCGATAAGAAAAAAGATGCCAGCTATACAAATGAGTACAAAGGCCAGATAAACTACCGAGCGTAGCATTTTGCGACTACTAACCGAAGCTACTGCAAAAGCGATAATTACGAATGCTAATACGTAGAAAATAATTCTTTCCATAGGCTAGTCTTCAACGCCGGCTTTTAATTTGGATCCGGGCCTGTTCAGTACACGGGTCAGATGGGATCTGTCGTACACCGAATTCTCAAAGTTCTGCCCCCACTTAATCGCGTCGGTGGGACAAACATCGATACATAGGCCACACATGGTACAAAGGCTTAAGTGGTAAACAAACTTGTCTATTTTCTTTTTCTTCTTCCCGCTGTATTCGTCTATCCCTCTATCCCAGATGATCTCTATCGAACCATTGGGGCAGGCTATTTCACATTTCTGACAACCGGTACAAGTGTGTTCGTTGTTCTGATCGTGCGGCATAATCACTTCTCCCCGGAAACGTTCAAACATTTTCAATGTATCCCTGTTATCGGGATATTGTTGGGTAATAGCTCCTTTGCGGGCGTTTAAAAAGTACTTGCCCGTTACGCTCATGCCCTTGAGCAGGGTTATTACGCCATTGTATATTTCTGAGAAATAACTCATCGGACTAGAATTTTATAGTTAAGTTAAGCCATACCATCACCGCCATAATTACAATATTCACAAGGTTCATGGGCAGGAGGTATTTCCATTCGAGCGTTAGCAGCTGATCGATCCGCAATCGGGGAAAGGTCCATCTGAACCACATCATCAGGAAAATGAGAATCATGGTTTTAAGCAGGAACCAGAATACACCCAGCCACGGGATACTCTCTGTAATTCCAAAAGGCGACAGCCAGGCCCCAAAGAATACAGTAGTTGCGATAGCACAGATAATGAACATATTGATAAACTCAGCCAGGAAAAAATAGGCGAATTTCATTCCGGAATATTCAGTATGGAAACCAGCACCCAACTCCGATTCAGCTTCCACCATATCAAAAGGTGCACGATTGGTTTCTGCCGTTCCGGAGATCATAAAGATCATAAAGGCCATCAGCGCGGGAATATGTCCCTGAACGATCAGCCATCCGCTTTTTTGTACTTCAACTATTCCGGATAATTGTAAGGTCCCTGTGAGCAATACCATGGTAAGTAGTGAAAGGCCAACTGAAAGCTCATAGCTGATGGTCTGTACGCCACTTCGCATCGCTCCGATGAGCGCATATTTATTGTTGCTGCCCCATCCTCCGAGCAAGATCCCAATTACACCGATGGAAGAAACAGCGATGAGAAAAAACAGTCCGATATTGATATCGAAAGCCTGAAACTCCTGAGTAAATGGAAATACACTGAGTGCCATCAGCGAGGATATGATAACGAAATACGGAGCCAGATTATAGAGGAAGGTATCGGCTCTGCTGGTTCCTGTAAGTTCTTTGGAAAGGAGTTTAAGGGCATCGGCCATGGTTTGAAGCAATCCTTGAAACCCCACCCTGTTAGGACCTAAACGCTGTTGAAACCAGGCGGCTATCCTTCTTTCGAGAAGTACCAGAAACAGCCCTGCCAAAGAAAATATACCGAGGTATACCAAGGCGATCAGAACCATTTCAGTAAGAGATGCAGCCCATTCCGGCATCGCACCGTATAACCAGTCGTGAATATTCCTGGTAATGCTCAAGCCTGTAATCATGCAGTATTCAATTAATTAATAATTTCCACTTCCAATTCTACACTTTCCGTTTTCCACCCTGACGAAGCATAGCTTGTCAGGATTTACAACTTTCCCTGACGCTCATTTCATTCGGTCAGCC
>JBDNAQ010000241.1:0-3824 GCA_039768345.1 Flavobacteriaceae bacterium | reverse complement strand
TTCGTTACCTTTTCTTCTTTCTTTTCAGGCTGCTTGGGTTCTTCCTTCGGTTCGAGATCTATCTTACCAACTTTTTTCGGACCCGATAACTCCACCTTGGCTTTTACAACCTCTCTGGCAGCCGCTCGTTTTTCATGTGCCAGTCGTTTTTCTTCCTGTTCCTGCTCAAGCTGAATCCTTATGGCCTCTTTCTCTTTACGCTTCTCCTCTCCTACCTCTTTTGATGCAACTTTCTTGCTCATATCGGTTTGGAACTCGTCGAGCAAAACCTGGTATACCTCATTGGATATTTTAGTGGTTGGCCGAGCGACCACCTCGTGTCCTTTGGACGCAAGAAATTCCACTGCTCTATCCAGTGAGATATTGAGTTCCCTCAATACCTTATTTAACCTTATTGTTGCATTATCTACCATAAAAACAGGTTCCCTCTAATAATTCAGTTGCTAATATATAGCTTAATCTTCAAATTCTTCTTTGAGGATTCTTATAACGTCTAAAATCGTTTCTTCCTCCAGATCGGTGCGTTTTACCAGGTCGGCCACATCTTGTTCAAGCACGCTCCGTGCGGTATCCAAACCGATCTTTTTAAATTCTTCAATGATCCAGCTTTCGATTTCATCTGAGAATTCCGTGAGTTCCACATCCTCCTCTATACCTTCCCTGAATACATCGATCTCATAGCCGGTTAACTGACCAGCCAGACGGATATTGTGTCCGCCTCTACCTATTGCCTTTGACACCTCTTCAGGTTTAAGAATCACCTGAGCCGTCTTTTTCTCATCATTGAGTTTGACCGACGTAACCCGTGCAGGACTAAGAGCCCGAGTGACCATAAGTTGAGAATTATTAGTCCAATTGATCACATCGATATTCTCGTTGCCTAATTCTCGAACTATACCATGGATACGTGATCCTTTCATTCCAACACATGCCCCTACGGGGTCGATTCTGTCATCATAAGAATCAACGGCTACCTTTGCCTTTTCTCCGGGAATCCTCACCGCTTTCTTAATACTGATCAGTCCATCGAAAACCTCAGGAATCTCCTGAAAAAAGAGCTGCTCCAGAAATGTCGGGGAGGTTCGGGACATAATGATCATCGGTTTGTTCCCTTTTAGTTCTACACTTTCGATTATCCCCCTTACATTATCACCCTTTCTGAAAAAGTCTGATGGGATCTGCTTATCCTTCGGCAGGATGATCTCGTTGCCTTCATCGTCTAACAATATAATCGCCTTATGGCGGATATGATGAACCTCAGCGGTGTAGATCTCTCCTTCAAGATCTTTAAATTGTTTGTAAATGGTGGTATTGTCGTGTTCATGGATCTTCGAAATCAGGTTCTGGCGCAATGCCAGGATCGCGCGCCTTCCCAAATGGGCAAGTTTCACTTCCTCCGAAACATCTTCCCCTACCTCAAAATCAGGTTCGATCTTTCTGGCTTCGCTAAGGGAGATCTCCTCTAAGGGGTCTTCTACTTCTCCATCCTCAACAACCACACGATTTCTCCAAATCTCAAGGTCTCCCTTGTCTGGGTTGATAATAATGTCAAAGTTATCATCGGAACCAAATTTCTTCTTAAGGGCATTCCTGAATACATCTTCAAGGATCGCCATCAGGGTTACCCGGTCGATAAATTTGTCATCTTTAAATTCCGAAAAGGACTCGATCAACGCAATATTTTCCATTTTTGATCTTACGTTAGAATTTTAATACAACTTTTGCTTCCTCTATCTCTTCGATAGGGATATCCTTCTTATTCTTTACCGTTACCTTGCCCTTTCCTACAGGCTTTGGTTCGCGGCTTTTCCATTCCAGGGTAATCATTTCGGAATCTGCTGCCGTAAGATTACCTTCAAAGTGCTGCTGCGGGGTTTTGATGCTTAGTTTTCTGCCGAGATTCTTTTTGTACTGTCTGGGAACTATTAAAGGCGCTGCAGCACCTGCAGAGCTAACTTCGAGTGAAAAATCTAATTCATCACGATCAAGCTGGCTTTCCACAGCTCTGCTCACATCGATACAATCCTGAAGATTAACCCCCTTATCCCCATCCAGAACAATTTTTATGCTATGGTCTGCTCCAACAGTGCAACTGATTAAAAAAAGGGTCTTCCGGTCCTCTAAGACCTTATCCAAAATCCCTTCAATCCTCCCTTGCAGCATAAGTTTCAGTAATAAAAGAGGGGACGCTAAGTCCCCTCATGAATACTTTACTATTCTTTCAGTGGCGCAAATATAATACATTTTTCATAAAGTTGGTATAAGAACTCCCTCTCTTATTCGTTTGATGAATAAATGCTATTTTTAATCAACGCTTACCACAAACAAGCAAAATTATCGATCCAATATGGATATATTTTCTTCTTATAACATTATCATAGAGATCTCGGTTATACTGATTCTCTCCTTTCTTTTCAACGGGATTTCAAAAAAAACCAACATTCCTTCTGTACTGCTGTTAATCGTATTAGGAATAATTCTGCAGTACGTTCTAAAATCGATAACCTCAGAGGATGTTGATTTTTTCGCTACCCTGGAAATACTCGGAATTATCGGATTGATAATGATCGTGCTCGAAGCCGCGCTGGAGCTTAAACTGCAAAGAGATAAACTCTGGCCGATTTTGAAATCTATGGCGATCGCCCTGGCAGGGCTGCTACTCTCTGCATGGATTGCGGCTTTGATTCTATACCAGTTCATTCCTGGCATGACCATGCTCACGGCCTGGATTTATGCCACTCCATTATCTATATTATCCAGTGCCATTATCATTCCCAGTGTTAGTGCCCTTGCTGAGAACAAAAAGGAATTTCATATTTATGAGAGTACTTTTTCGGATATAATGGGCATCATTCTGTTCTATTTTCTGATCGGAAGACTAGGGCCCGAAGAAGGCTCAGTGGCGGTAGAATTTGGTGGAAATATCCTGCTGACAATCATAATTGCTTTTATGGCCAGTTATGCAATTATTCTCATCTTTCAAGAAATAAGAAGTCAGGCAAAACAGTTTTTACTTATTTCAGTGCTTTTGCTACTCTATGCCATCGGCAAGAAATTTCACCTCTCTTCTCTGATCATCATCCTCGTTTTTGGATTGGTAATCGCCAATATGAAACTATTCTTCGGAGGGAAACTGCGTCATTTCCTCAGGGAAGACAGAGCGCAACAGATCTATCATGAGTTGCATATTATCACCCTGGAAACAGCTTTTGTAGTGCGCACATTTTTCTTTGTTTTCTTTGGTATGACCATAGTCTTGTCTTCACTACTCAGCATAAAGGTAACCCTGGTGAGCTTACTCATTCTGCTGAGTATTTATGTGATTCGCTATGGCTTACTCAGATTGTTAATCGGTAAAGATATCTTTCCGCAACTCTTTGTGGCTCCGAGAGGACTGATCACCGTACTGCTTTTCTACGCAATTCCGTCGGAGGCTCATGTGGAAGGATTCGAATCGGGTATTCTGCTTTTTGTCATTATCGGCACCAGCCTTATTATGACCTGGGCTATGATCAAGGATAAGCGAAAAATGACCACTTTGATCGACCAGATAGATGAGGAAAGACAGGCGCGGGACGAATCTTATGACCTGGAAGAGGGGGATGTAAATCCTTTGGATGTTTTACCCAGACCGGACACCACAGAAGGAACGGAAAGAAGCCAGGGAACCCGCGAGGACGACTTGCCCGGATCAGATGATCACTATCATTAAATCGAGATCCTAAAACAAAAATCCCGAAACCTTTTACGGATCGGGATTTGATATATACTCTTCGTTGGCCTACTAGGACTCCCTGACGATAAATGTCAGGGTAAACTTCTCG
>JBDNAQ010000240.1:0-3964 GCA_039768345.1 Flavobacteriaceae bacterium | reverse complement strand
CGCCAATTCTTGAACGAATCTGATATAAGTGCGTAGGTCGGGATCGTAGTAATGGTTTTGTCCCAGTTCTGGACCTTAACCGTTGCCAGGTTGATCTCTATAACATCGCCATCCGCACCGTATTTTTCAAAGGTAATCCAGTCTCCAATGCGGACCATATCGTTGATACTTACCTGTATGCTGGCTACAAAACCAAGTATGGAATCTTTAAAGATCAACAAGATAACAGCCGAGGCAGCTCCCAATGCCGTAAAGAATTTCCAAATAGTTGTATCGGTTACTACGGCAAAAATGGCCATTAAACCGCCCACCCAGGCGAAGATCATAAATACCTGAATATAGCTATCGATAGGTTTATCCCGGAATTGTGTTTGCTTTTTGAGATAGTCGCGAATACTATATAAAAGAGACTTAATGATGTAAAGTACGAGTACCACCCCCAGGATATAGCCGATCTTCATCGCAATTACTTCAACGCTCTTAAAATCGGTAAAGACCAAAGGCAAAAATTCGATCCAGACAAGTAAAGGAATAATATATGCCAGGTAACGCGGCAATTTATTGGTGATTACGATATCATCGAAAGTGGTCTTGGTTAAGCGCGCAAGGCGTATCGAAAATACTCGTATGATTTTACGAATTATAACAAATAAGATGAGCACCAATAAGGTGGCAGCTATCAAAAGTCCTAATGAATTGAGGTAACGCGCCATGTTATCGGCCATTCCTAATTCAATCAGATAATCATATAAAAAGTGTTTTATATTGATTTGCACGGCGAAAGTTTGCGTAAAAATACATTCAAAATTTGATTTAACAGGGATCTGCTTTCCAACCATATTAATATTAGCTATTTGCTACCTTTGAACAAGAAAGGATTTATCGATGCCATTTCAATTGACATATCACTCACTTGCTTCGCGAAAGATCACCGGAGAAGATCTCAAGGCAATCATGAAAAGTGCATCCGTAAATAATTCAAAACATGGTATCACCGGTTGCCTGATCTACCATAATAATTTCTTTCTTCAGATTCTGGAAGGGGAGAAGGAAGTAGTACTAAGACTTTTAGACACTATAAAACTGGATGGCAGAAATGGACAACTGACAGTGCTATCAACGGACGAAAGCGCCGACAGGCTTTTTAAGGAATGGGCCATGGCATTCTATCACTTGCCAGAAAATGAAAAACTGGATGAAGAAGAAGAGAAAATCAAGAACGATCTGATCGAACTTTCTGATTCTTCCAGCAAACCTAATTTTACGCTAAGGGTATTTTGGTATAATGTGCGCCAATTATTGCGCTCTGAGGGGTATTTTAGAACTAGATTGTTTACTGATGACCTCTGAGGCCTGAAGATTCCTTAGTGAACTCGACAAATCTGAATGCTTTCCATATTACCGATAAAATGAAAAACCTGAACGAACAACGAATTTTAATAACCGGAGCTTCCAGAGGCATTGGACTGGCTATAGCCAGGGAAATGCTCCATCAAGGTGCACTTCTTATACTTCACTACCATAGAACAGCGAATACGGTCGAGTCATTGCAGCTGGAATTTGGCAAGAACAAAGTAGAATTGGTTAAGGCGAACCTCGAGGATGCCCAACAGACCGCTGATATGTTTGTAAGAGCTGCAGCCTGCTTCGGCGGACTGGATTCCGTGGTGATCAATGCAGGAATATTTGAAGCCTGCAGTATAGATTCGGAATGGGAAAAATGGTTCAGCAACTGGCAAAAGACCATCCGGGTTAATCTCGATGCCGCAGGTATTCTTACCCGTTTGAGTCTTGAACTTTTCCAAAAGCAGAATCAAGGCAGGCTCATCTATATTGGCAGCCGTGCAGCTTTCAGAGGAGAAACTCAGGAATATTTGGCGTATGCCGCTTCCAAGGGAGGTCTCACATCGCTGGCCAAGAGTGTCGCCCGTTCTTTTGGTCAGTTTAATATAAAATCGTTTGTAATCGCCCCTGGCTTTACCAGAACCGAAATGGCAATGGAGGCTATTT
Source organism: Flavobacteriaceae bacterium (assembly GCA_039768345.1). Lineage (GTDB taxonomy): Bacteria > Bacteroidota > Bacteroidia > Flavobacteriales > Flavobacteriaceae > JAHEJJ01. Next base: position 1,954 of record JBDNAQ010000240.1, on the reverse strand, counting down.
CAAATATAGGCGAAGAACAGGTATTAAAAAACCTGTCGCTCAATGAACTTACAGGTCCTGAGGATATCGCACCTTTGGTTGCCTTCATGGCCAGTGGCCAGATGGATCATGCTACCGGCACTACCATAGACCTGAATGCAGGAAGCCATATTAGGTAATCGTTATATTCCACTGAACTTCTGCATTATTTTGTTACGCGTATGATGGGGATCATTGTTATCCCATTTCTTATCCAGTTCCTTTGCAAAAAGATTGGTGATGCTGTGGCTTATAATCGGCATATTGTTCATTTCATTGATATTGTACGTACTGTTTCTGCCGCTCGAACTTGTTATAAACACGATTCAGAATCAGTACTATATCAGGGCAGGTGCTATCGCTAAAGCCAGATTTGCCATCGACGAAAATTACCTTTTTAGAATTGAGCTAAAAGCATTGGGTATTCCTCATACTATTTATCCTCTTCGCAAGAAAAAGAAGATTAAAAAGGACTCGAAACCAGAAAAAAAGAAAAGATCAAGGCGCTTTAAGTGGTCGTATGTTAATACAGGAATTCGCCTGATCAGATCATTTGAATTAAAGCAATTTGCCTTATCCCTGGACACCGGAAATTGCATCACCAATGCAAAGCTTTATCCCGTATTTGCCTTTCTCAATTATAAAGGAGGCAATTTTCAGGTAAATTTCAAAGGCGAAAATCAACTACACCTCCATCTTCAGAACAGGCCCATACGTATAGTTAAATCGTTTATTAACCCTAAAAAATTTTATTATGGAATTACACTTTGAAGAATTATTAACACAGATTACAGATTTTATGAAATCTGAAGCAAAAACCGAAACAGTGGTTGGAGAACAGTTCAAACTTGGTGAATTTCTTTGTGTACCTGTAATTAAGGTAGGCATGGGATTTGGATCAGGTGGCGGTGAAGGTGTTGAAGCTAAGGCCAAAAAAGGTCAGGGCATGGGCGCCGGAGCAGGTGTTGGAATAGAACCAATCGGCTTCTTGATCACCAAAGGAGACCATATTTCCTTTCTTGAAGCAGGGAAGGCACACGGACTTGCTGCAGCATTCGAAAAAGTTCCTGAACTGATAGAAAAGTTCGTAGAGACCAGGCAAAAAGATGAAGAATTGATGGTTTGATCCTTTCAAGTAAGATTCTGATCGCTTTTAGAACGATGGGGCGGGGACTTAATTCTCCGCCCTGTTTTATTTTGAAGAATTGCTCTCTTGTTTTTAATATTCAATGCATCCGGAGTACTATTCGCCACTTACTCGTTATATTAGTTGCTAACTTCTCAGATATACGAAATTGAAGCGGACTAAATCTGTGGGCTGGCTTACCGCCACAGCCATTGTGGTTGCCAATATGATCGGGGCAGGGATTTTTACCAGCCTGGGATTTCAGTTGGTGGATACGGTAAATTCGTGGTCCATTATAGCATTGTGGTCGCTGGGTGCCCTTATGGCGCTCTGTGGCGCTCTTAGTTATGCTGAATTAGGCACTTATTGGAAAAGGTCGGGAGGAGAATATCATTTTCTGTCTCAGGCTTTTCATCCAGTTATCGGCTATTTGTCTGGTTGGGTATCATTAACCGTCGGCTTTGCTGCTCCAGTCGCCTTAGCGACAATGGCACTTGGTGCTTATGTGGGCCCATATTTGGCCGTGAATGAGATGGTACTGGCATTAATGGTCATTATCCTGATCAGCGGATTTCATTCGCTCAGCCTTAAGAAGAGCAGTCTTTTGCAGAACACCACTACAATTCTCAAACTCGGTCTCATCCTGATATTCTTGATATTCGGGCTTAACATGGATTCTTCAGATACAGCATTTCTTTGGGATAATAGCTGGCAGGGTGAAGTATTTCTTCCGGCATTCGCCGTCTCCTTTGTTTTCGTGACTTTTTCCTATTCCGGTTGGAATGCAGCGGCTTATATAGTAGATGAGAT
>JBDNAQ010000239.1:0-3437 GCA_039768345.1 Flavobacteriaceae bacterium | reverse complement strand
TCGGATGAAAGGGGCCTTTTGGACAGGTCCCTTTTTTCTTTTGCGGGGAATATTAGGGAGTGAGAAAATATGAAGACATAATGCGTGCCACCATTACCGTCGAATACTACCTTTCGGGGGGGTAAATGCAGGATGACACAAATCCTGGCAATGATTTAGTAAGAATCATTCAGAGATAATGTCGGGAGGGAAATGTGCTCCATAGTAAAATGTGGAAAAAAAGCTCACACTATTGATTTTTTATCTTTCAATCGGCTTTTCATAGAAGCTCATCAGCTAATAATTTTATCCATACAATTCAACCATTTTTCTATCTGATAAAAAACTAAATACTTTTTATAAACCCTTTTTTGTGCGCTTTTGCCCCATTTTTCGAGTAATTTTGGTTTGGCAAGAATTCGTTCCAAGTTTTCTGTGATTTCTTCTGGATCAATTGGATTGATTGTTAGAAGACCATCTTTTCCTTCACGAATTTGTTGCCGCAAACCACAAGCTGTGGTGCCAAGAACCGGAACTTTTTTCCACATAGCCTCTGTTGCCGTCAGACCGAATCCTTCCTGGAGGGAGTTTTGAACCACTAAAGACGAGCAACGTTGTAGCGCGTTTACCATCAAATGATTTTGGCTACAGGAACTCATTGGTAAAGTTAAAATAGATATATCATTTTGATCATCTGCTGGAAGTTTTTTATAATAATTGCGAAGGTCCTCAAGAACACCTATGCCTTCTGGGTCGTCTTGCACAGCAGACGGTTCGGGACCCGCCAAAACCAGTTGGGTTGCTAATATACGCAGGTTTTGAGGCGATTTTTTATCGCCATTTTTTCTGTATTTGCGTTTGAGTAGGACAAAACCTTCAATTAAAGATTCCCATCCTTTCAAACGGTCCCAGCGAGAAATCTGAGTAACATTCGGTCTGTAAAGCAATTCAAACCCATCACCTGTATTCGTGCCGATAAATTCGCCATTGGCATTAAGTCGCAGTGCTTTGCGTTTCCAGGTCGGATTCAGGTGATGATGATGGCCATTCTTGATTATTCCTCCTTTATAAAGAATGCTGATTAATTCAGGACTGGACATATCACGATTCTTGTGACTGAGAGGGTCTATAGCAGGCGATATTATTGAAGATTTTTCTTTAAAAAAAGAAGGTAAGTACTCAGGGGCGGAAAAAACGGCATGGTCATAATTGTCTGTATAAGGTTTAAGGAACTTCCAAGCTGATACGGTATTAGGAGTCTTTTTATCCAAACCAATGTGGCAACGCCAAATTGATTTTATTCCGCTCCTACGTATTAATTCAGCCCCCGCGCCTAATGGCTGAGGATCGTGAACAACTATGATATCATGCGGTGAAATTATCTTCTCTAACTGATCGGCGGCAGCATTACTGGCAGCGTCATATAATGCCTTTTCATCGTCGTTAAAGCCTGGTGTACCAAAATCATGGATAAGATTGTGTATCCTTTTAGTTAATCGGAAAAACTCTTTGCTTTTAGGACTAAATACCAGCCACTCGGTGTTTACATCAAGTTGCCGTAAAATACTTACCATTTTGGGCATCATCTCGGCAACACCACCTCCATTGGCGGTGGAATTCATCATCCAAACGGTCCTACCTCGAAGTTTTTTAACTATACTGCCGGCATTAAAATATAAATCATGTACAATTCCTGATAGATAGGCGTGTTGTTTGTATTCTCGAAGCCGATTAGTATTTTTAATATCGATTATCTGAATCATGCTTAGCCCCGTTTCTTATTTGAATTTTTAATCATAATTAAGACCAATAAAGACATTTTTTCTTTCAAGCAATAGGTTAATCTGCTCGGCTTATGCAAATTTCATGCAACGATGGCTATTTAATTTTTTTTTCTCTTTCTTTCAATTACTTGTCGGTTGTTGGTCAGTTTAATTATCTTAAAAACTATTGAGTTATAGAAAAATGTGGAAAAGTTTTCACAAAAATTATGAAATTTAATTCACCTTCCTCTTTAATGGCAGTGTCAAAAAAACCAATTAAACCGTCAACCAATCTCCTTTAAAATCCACTTTAAACACTGGTTCCAGATCGAGCCTCCGCACCGCTTCAGAATCCGTCACCAATTCATACTCACAAACTTGGCCTCATATTAACGGCATTTACAATATTTCCAGCGCAACATCATCGTCTAGTTCCCTTGTCAGACAGTACAATTCGAAATTTTTCATCACTTGACAGGCCATACCAAGTCCTGATGGTCATGATCTAATATGAAGAAGGGTCGTAGAGTAATAATCGTTACCGTGCCATTTAATGGTGAACACAAACACCCTCACTTAGACCCGACCAGAAGATCTATAAATAAAACTGTATTAAAAATTTAAATCTTTGGAGAAATTTTTCGATTTTTCGCGAAAGTAGGCGGATCTGCTATTAGAATAAAGGGAAGAAAGGGACAATCGATGATGACAACATATGGATAATACCCGTATTTAAATCACACGGCTCGCAGAGCTTGCATCGATGCCCCCGGCGCCTTGCATCATATCGTCATGCGAGGGATCGAACGCAAAACGATATTTATAGATGACACGAACCGGGAGGATTTTGTAGAGAGGCTCTCAATTGGATTCGTCTTGCAAGTGGCGAGCGAATCTTAGGGAGCAGTGAATTCATCGAAGTAGCCCTTAAATGCGCCAGTGAGGTTTATGAGCGCAGGACGCGGATGCTATTGGTCGGTCATCCAGGTTAGGCATGAGCCTATCACAACTTTCACGGTATCTGGGCCTATCTGTAAACGCAATCAGTTAGTCCGTGGAACGCGGTCAACGCATTGCCACCGAGGAAAATTTTGAGCTTGAGGTGCAAAACTTTAATAGATGAGAATGTCCCATACATTTCCCCGTCTGATTGAAAACAGGAACACAGGAATCCAGTGTGGTCAGAATTTCGCCTCTACCTTCACCTCCCCGCCGGCCTTGACCTCGACGCCACGCACCCAAACGACTGGTTCTTGAGGCACGCTGCGGTCCTTCACCCTGACGTCATAAATACCGGGAAGCAGTCGGAATCCTTTCGGCGTAAGGCCATAGGCAATGTATTTCTCCTCGCCGGCGGGGAAAACGTCGACTTCCACACTAACCGATTGGCCGTTCATGAGAGCGATGACCATCATCTGCCCGTCAACAAAATCGGCACTTCGCTTTATTTTCTTGCCAGGTTCCACCTCCACGCCACGGATCCAGACTGTGGGTTCGCCGGGAACGACACGGTCTTTCACGCGGATATCGTAGGTACCGGGCAACAACTTAAACTCCTGTGGTGTAAGGCCATAGGCGATGTACTCATCTTCACCTGCTGGAAAGATGTCCACCGTAGCACCGAACGATTTGCCGTTTTTGATGGCAACAATCTTCAAATAGCTCCCTTTGTATTTCGGTTTATCCACGATCTTC
>JBDNAQ010000238.1:0-6074 GCA_039768345.1 Flavobacteriaceae bacterium | reverse complement strand
CTTTCTTGCTACTCTACCAGAATGTACATCAAGCGGACAGGAGAGTTGAGAAGGGTGTAAGCTTTGCCATAATCCAAAATCAACACCCCTGCTATTATCCCTTATCATCCATCTAAGGAACATATTGATACGTTTTGCCGCAGACCCTTTTTCGGGATCTGAAATGTGTTTCATGCTCCTTTGTGGATGCTCACGTTCAAAAAAATGCCGCTTGAAGGCAGCGATGGCTGGTTGGAGACTGTGCTCTGTTTCATATCTGGCAAAGATAGGTTCAAGTCCGCCGTAGACAGTATAGAGGTGTTTTAAGGCATTGATAAAACAGGCCAGATCTTCGCCATTAAATGTTCTGTGCACAAAATCAGACAAGGCTTCGGAATGATCGGGATGATACCCCATAATATATCTGTAGGGCTCCCATTCCATTAATTCCATAAGACGCTTAGCACTTTTTATTATACTTTTTCTGTTCCCCCAGGCGATAGTGGCTGTAAGGAAACCACTGATCTCGATATCTTCTTTTCTCTCGAAATGATGTGGAATGCAAATGGGATCGTCCTTTAAAAACTCTGGCTGATGATATTGCTCAACCTTTGCCTCCAGAAAGTCCTTTAGTTCTCTGGAATTCATTGTATCGGGATTTCTAGAATATGTGCCAGAACAATAGGTCCTACCAATACGATATTGTAAATGGAATGCAACAGCATTGCCCATATAAGACCCAGTTTCACACGAACATAACCCAGGATTAAGCCAATAAAGAGCTGGGGAGACACCAGCAGAGGAGCAAGGTAAATTACGGTAGGATTGATCTCAAAATTGGTGATATGGTAAAATCCGAAAATCAAGGTGATCAGATAGAATATGATACCGAAATACCGATTATTCCTAAACAGGTACAATGGCCCTCGAAATATCAATTCTTCGATAATAGGGGCTAGAACGGCAACAACCAGGAGGATAAAAACCGGACTGTATTCCTCAAATAACAGATTGATGGCATGCTCTCCCAAATCCAGGTCGGTGATATTTTCCAGGGCCGAAAGAATGATTGCAATGGTAAAACTTAGCAGAAGAGACAAAGCCAATAATTTCACTAATAGTGAAATCCTGGTTTTGAGATCCCAACCTTCTATCTGTTGGTATTCTGGTTTTTTGATAAATTGGAGCAAGTCCCTATAGGTTTCCATCTACTATCTGGCCGTCTATCATCGTAAGTTTTCTATCGGCCATATTGGCTAACTCCTCATTATGGGTTACTATAACAAAGGTTTGGCCAAATTCATCCCTCAGTTGAAAGAACAGCTTATGGAGATTATCTGCGCTTTCCGAGTCGAGATTTCCACTAGGCTCATCGGCCAGTACGATCGAGGGATTATTGATCAGTGCCCGGGCTACTGCTACCCGTTGCTGCTCTCCGCCCGACAGTTCATTGGGTCTATGGTGTTGCCGGTCCTTAAGACCTAGATACTCGAGTAACTCCAATGCGCGAGCTTCGGCTTTTGGCCGGGATGTCTTTTTGATAAAGGCAGGGATACATACGTTTTCCAATGCCGAAAACTCGGGGAGTAGCTGATGGAATTGAAAGATAAATCCAACTTCCCGGTTACGAAAGCGTGCCAGAGGCCTGTCTTTTAGTCCGGTAACATCTATCCCATTGATCTCCAGATTACTTTTCTTTTTATTGGAAGGGATATCAAGCGTACCGAGGATTTGCAACAAAGTGGTTTTACCGGCACCAGAGGCACCAACTATCGATACGATTTCCCCTTTTTCGATAAAGAGGTCAACTCCTTTTAATACCTTAAGATTACCAAACGATTTCTCAATATTGGTCGCTTTGATCATTTACCATCGATTAGGCTGTGAAAGTAATCAATACCCCTTATTCTGCAAAATACTTCACCCATGCCGGCATTGAAGGTCGCGTCTTCATGATTGTTGCTGAACTATACACCGGTGAATGGATTTTAGTATGAATGCCTTATCTTTATGCGGTTTTCAAGACAATTAAAATTATGGCGCCATATCAGAATCTGGAAGAATACAATATTAAGATCACCAATGAGGTAAAGGAAAGGTATTCCAAAATCATCGATGAAATTGGTGAAGATGTAGACAGGGAAGGACTGGCAAAAACGCCTGAGCGGGCGGCCAAGGCCATGTTGTTTCTCACTCAGGGATATAAGCAAGATGCCGTGGAGATCTTAAAAAGTGCCATGTTTGCAGAGAATTATGACGAAATGGTGCTCATTAAAGACATCGAAGTATATTCACTTTGTGAACATCATCTATTACCCTTTTATGGCAAAGCCCATATAGCTTATATCCCAGATAAATATATCGTCGGCCTGAGCAAGATCCCGAGAATTGTTGATGTATTTGCGCGCCGATTACAAGTCCAGGAGCGCCTTACACAGGATATCCTCGAATGTATTAACAATACTATTCGTCCTAAAGGTGTGGCAGTGGTCATCGAGGCGGCGCATCTTTGTATGATGATGCGCGGGGTGCAAAAGCAGAACTCGGTCACTACGACTTCCGGGTTCAGAGGGCAGTTCGAAACCATTGAAACGCGGAATGAATTTCTGAAATTAATCAGTTCTAATCTGCATTGATATATTTTGATCGCCTAACCAACTTCTATGAAGGAAAATAAAACAAAATATCTCCTGCTGGGTCTTCTCTTCGACGCCATAGGTATGTCTTCTTTTATCCTGCCCGGAATAGGCGAGTTTTTCGATCTGATTTGGGCTCCGGTTGCGGGTTGGTTAATGACCCGCATGTACAAGGGAAGAATAGGTCAGGTAGCGGGTGTGATAGCTTTTTTCGAAGAATTAGTACCAGGATTAGATTGGTTTCCTTCTTTTACCCTAATGTGGATATATACGTTTATAATTAAGAGAAAGGAAACAGGGCAACTGGAAGAATTCATAAAATAGATCAGGCCTCATCTTTCCAAAGAAAGCCCAGTCCCATTCTCCTGAGCATTTTCTTCTCGAAATTCCAAAAAAACCTAAACTGGCCAAATAGCCAACCAAACACCAGAAGTAGTACCTGGTAAATGGGGAATATTATCAGAATCCTTAGCAACCAATATAACCATTGACCCCACCAGGCTTCGGGAAAACTGGCTTTACTCATCCCGATCCATATCAAAAAGGGCTTGGCAACATATACGGCAGCCGAACCTGTTACCGAAAAAACGATAAGAATTATAAGGAGTTGAAAATTGGAGTCAATGCCCCAACGCTGCTTCAATCTATCCATGTTGTAGATTTTCCGGCAGCAAATATAGGCTTTATATTCTAGGAACGAAGAGACTCAAACGCTGATTATATTTCCTTTGGATGTAAATGAAATAATTATACAGCTTGTAGTTCACGTCATAGCCGTAATCAATAGTAGGGTTATAGTCTATCTGCCACAAATAAAGCTGTGGATCATACTGTGTGGGGAATAATACCCGACGGTTCCATTCGAGTACCAAAAGCTCATTTCGATTCTCTAGAAAGTGCTGAGAATAATAGCCTTCCTGTCGAGCAATACTCGCTAGCCAGGTGTAGAAACCGGGTTCTATGATCAATATTTCATACTCGTTCTTTGCATCTGCAATTTTTACGGTATCCTGATCGGTTTTCTCAAAAACTGCTTTTTCGTCTTCACTCAGGTTCACCTGTTTATTTGAGCTGCTACAGGATAGTAATAGCGATGAAATCATCAAGACCGACAGAAGGGTAAGAACGAAATTTTTCATAAAAGATGATTTCTTTATAAGATACAAAAAAACCGCCTGCGATAGCAGGCGGGATTGTTAAATAATGTTAAGCAGTTTATCAGTATTATTTATTTGCCAAATAATCCTCCTAGCAAACCACCAATTCCACCTTTCTTTTTGCCTCCGTCCATAACCATGCCGGCTACATCGTCGAGTATGCTTCCGTCACCATCTGCATCGAGCAAAGTGGTGATGAGGCTCTGGTTTTGAGTTGGCTGCCCGCCTAACAGACCTCCGAGCAAACTATTCATACCTGAAGCATCTTGTACATTGTTCTGTGCGGTCTGACGTCCTAAATAGCCCATAACGATTGGCGCTGCAATTTTCAGGATACTCCCTATGGTGCCAGAATCCACTCCTGATTTCTGACTTAATGCCATCTCCACATTGCTTTGTTTATTCCCAAAGACATGACCTAAAATTCCAGCCCCATCTTCCATTACCGAGTTGTCTACTCCGCCGCCGAATAATCCTCCAAGATCGTCCAATATTCCTCCGCTATGCTTTGAGGAGAGTGCGCTCATAAGCCCTTCGGCCCCGCCTGGTGACGATACATTTTTCTTCATTGCTCCCAATAACAAAGGCATGGCCATGCTGAGTACATCGGCTGTTTTGTTCTCAGATTCTCCCGTCTGACTCGCTACTCCACTGATCACTTGCCGGCCTGCCGGGCTGTTAAGTAAGTCTAATAATCCTGACATAGTTGTGTTTTTATAGTTTATGCGCGGAAGATATAAAAAAAGACCCAGAATTACCGGACGCTAAGGATTATAAATAGTGCTATTTAGATATGAGCGAAGCAGGGTTAATCGGGTATACCTATAGAACAATTATTCCTATATTTGGGGATGAAAATCCCCTATCTACCCTCACAACCTCCATGGTATATTTCCTATTTAAAAGTCGGCAGACTCCTCCATTGGTCGCTATTGCTTTTTATTCTTGAATCCTATATCTATTGGTATTTATTGGTAAAATATATGGCTTCGGAAAAAAATTTCTTCATCGTATTCTGGACCATTTGTTTTGTTTTCTCCATTGTTCATATTTTACTTGTCATCATGGACGGATGGTCTCGATTTCAGGATTATAAAAGGGCGAAAGACCTTTTCTTTATGCACGGATTCTGCGACCGTATAGCGACACTGTACGTGGGTTCAAAATGCCAGCGTTCTGCTGCTATTGTGGCGGCAGAAGAACTCGGCATAAAAAATGATATTATCAATTTTTTCAGTGACTATGGAGTTAGATGGTATCATTATGTGCCCTATTTTATAGTTCGTGATCCTTTCTTTTTAATAAGACGAACTTTCTGGGAACGGACCTTCCTCGAAAAACACTATGCATCCAAAATCGATTTTAGGAGACTGCAACTCGAGCGACTTTCATGATCCTTCATGTTGATGAAATAAACAAATCCTATGGTTCGAGACAGGTCTTGAAATCCATCTCCTTAAGCTGTGCTAAAGGTGAAGTAAGTGGTTTGATAGGCCCTAATGGAGCAGGGAAATCAACACTTTTCAGGATAATATTTGGCTTGGTACGCCCCGATTCCGGTGTTGTATCCGTACATTCTAAAAGCCAAAAATCTCTGGGTGGCTTTATCGACAAACCTGCTCTTTATGGCTATTTATCGGCACGCGATAATTTAAAAGTCTTTGCCCGTATGCAGAAATTTATTTTCAGCAATGAGCGATATCTGGAATTGATGGATCTGGTTGGCCTCGATGTGCTTAGAAACGATCCCGTAAAATACTATTCAACAGGGATGAAACAACGGCTGGGACTAGCCGTTTCCCTGATGAATGAACCGGAATGTATCATTCTCGATGAACCTTTTTCAGGGCTTGATCCTTTTGGGAACCAATCTTTTAAAGACCTGATCCTGAAATTAGCCAGGGATAAAAAAATTGCTGTCCTTATCGCGTCTCATAATCTTTATGATATGGGAGATTTGTGCGATGTGCTATATATTATCAACGAAGGGGAGATTATAAGACAAGGAAATGCAACCGAGCTGTTTCGGATGGCTTCCTCTAGCTTTCGTATTTATGGAGAATTATTCGCTCAATCCAATACCCTGAGATTACTGGGTGCAGAGATCACTGAGGGAAGCGTCCTGGTGAAGACAGGCAATATGAATATAGAAGAGGTAATCAAGAGTATTGTATCCGAAGGATGTTCTGTTTCTGCCTGTATACCGCAAACCAGCCTGGAGGTTCTGTTACAAAAAGAGTTGCCATGAAAGAATTACTGGCAGTAGAATTATTCAAAATCAGGAAGCAGCGCAAGACCTACT
>JBDNAQ010000237.1:0-3134 GCA_039768345.1 Flavobacteriaceae bacterium | reverse complement strand
TGAATGAATTTAAGAAAGATTTAATACCCATTATATCATTTAGTTTTGTGCACTCTGGCAGACCGCCTTAACTTTGTTGCCCTTATCTTATGCGATCATTTTTTGCCAAATACAAATTATTCGGACTGGTGATGTTGATCTTATCGGTCGTTATACTCGGGTTATTCTACAATGCGCTGAAACCCGAAGCCAGTTTGCCCGTATACCAGCCCGCAGATTTTAACCCTGAACTGGTAGACAGCACACTTCACTACGTTAAAAAATATCATACTATCGATGACTTTTCGCTGGTAAATCAAAATGGGGAAATCGTTACTGAAGCAGACTATCATAACAAGATCTATATCGCAGATTTCTTTTTTACCACCTGCCTGACCATTTGTCCGCTGATGACCAAAAACATGGTCGACATACAGGAAAGGATAATGAACGACGAGGATGTCTTATTGCTTTCTCATACAGTAACCCCCGAGATCGATTCGGTTGCACAATTAAAAAAATATGCGATTGAAAAAGGAGTGGTAGATCGTAAATGGAACCTGGTTACGGGCGATAAAAAGCAGATCTATGATCTGGCCAGAAAGTCCTACCTGGCCGTTAAAGACTTCCAGTCAGCCGGTCCGTTCGATATGATCCATACAGAGAATTTCATTCTGGTAGACAAAGAGAGAAGAATAAGAGGCACCTATAACGGAACAAGCCCAGAGGAGATGGAACGGCTGATGAAAGACCTTGAACTCTTAAAAAAATCTTATGCCGAATAAGGCACTTCTCTAACAAGTGTATCCTGCCATATTATGGCTGCATTTTTGTTTTTATTTGTGCGAATAGCTCAGCATTTTCGCTTACATTTGTCCTTAATTAAAATGATTCTAAATAGTTTGGAGGTTAGCGTTACAGACCTGCGACCGGGTCAAAAAGGGGTGATAAAGGACTTCGCGGAAGAAGAGATTCCTGTTAAACTCCTGGAATTGGGATGCCTGCCCGGAAATCTTCTTGAATTAGTTCAAGTAGCGCCTTTGAACGATCCGCTTTATATCGATGTAAATGGTTCACATATTGCCATTAGAAGGGATGTCGCCAAGCGGATAATCCTGGAATTAAAAGAAGATTCCACAACCCGATGAACAACAGCATCAAAGTAGCCCTTATCGGTAATCCCAATACGGGCAAGACATCGGTTTTTAATCAACTGACAGGGCTGAAACAAAAGGTCGGAAACTATCCGGGAATTACCGTTGAAAAAAAAGAAGGCATTTGTAAGCTGGGCAATGGCCAGAAAGCCCATATAATTGATCTTCCGGGCACCTATAGTCTTAATACCACCTCTCTCGACGAAAGTGTGGTAGTTGAACTGCTGTTAAACAAGCGAAATGAAGATTATCCCGATGTGGCAGTGGTGATCACCGATATCGAGAATCTAAAAAGAAACCTGCTGCTTTTTACGCAGATCAAAGACCTGAAAATACCAACCCTCCTGGTGATCAATATGGCCGACCGTATGGTGAAAAGAGGGATCACCCTTGATATTAAGAAGCTCGAAGAGAAATTAGATACCAGAATTGCACTGGTGAGCACCCGAAAGGGTACTGGTATTGAAGAGCTCAAAACATCAATTGCCAATTATTCTACCCTATCTACCGAAGCCGTCATAAATGCCAGTCATATCGCACCGGAATATTTCGAAAGGCTCCGGAACACCTTTCCCGGGGAAGACCTTTATAAGCTGTGGCTGGTGATTACCCAGGATGTAAACTTTATGCCGATTCAAAAGAAAAGGCTGCAGAGCGAAGATCTTCTGCCCACAAAGTCCAAGACTGAACTGAAAAGACTTCAGCATAAGGAGACTATTTATCGATACCAGTTTATCAATAATGTGCTGAAAGAGACTTACCGGAAAGATCCTGACGCAGCCAAGGGTTTTAGAGCATCTCTGGACCGGATTCTTACCCATAAGATCTTCGGTTATCTGATCTTTATTTTATTGCTCCTGCTCATCTTTCAGGCGATATTCGACTGGAGTCAGGTCCCTATGGATTTTATCGACGCACAATTTGCATCGGCCAGCGAATGGGTTAAGGAGACCCTTCCACCGGGAGTTTTTACTAACCTTTTGGCAGAAGGAATCCTGGCAGGTATTGGAGGGATCGTGATCTTTATCCCACAGATTGCCTTTTTATTTTTATTTATTTCACTTTTAGAAGAGTCCGGGTATATGAGTCGGGTTGTTTTCCTGATGGATCGCCTTATGAGGCCTTTCGGTCTAAGCGGTAAAAGCGTGGTTCCCCTGATATCAGGAACAGCTTGCGCCATACCAGCGGTTATGGCAACCCGTAATATAGAGAACTGGAAGGAACGCCTCATCACAATTCTCGTTACCCCTTTTACCACCTGTTCAGCCCGACTACCCGTATACTTGATTATCATCGCTTTAGTGATACCAGAAGGCACTATACTGGGACTTAGTTATCAGGCACTCACCCTGATGCTTCTCTACTTCCTCGGTTTTGCTACCGCCATTATTGCCGCCTGGGTTCTTCACAAAGTTCTAAAGATGAAGGGAAGATCATTCTTTATGATCGAAATGCCCAATTACAAATTACCTCTGCTTAGGAATGTTGTCTATACTGTAGTCGAAAAAACCAAAAGTTTCGTGCTGGGAGCAGGTAAGATCATCCTCGCCATTTCCATAGTTTTATGGTTCCTGGGCTCAAACGGATTTAGCTATGAATTCAAAAATGCAGAGAAAATCATAACAGAACGTATTAATAATGAAGGATTTTCTACCTATAGCCAGGCCTTTATAAGCGACAAGCTTGAAGAACATAGTGCATTAATTAAAACAACTGATGCAGGAACTTCAATACCAGACGGCACCGATGCTCAAGATATGTCGGAGAAATTGAAAACCGAGGAACTGCAAAAAGCTGCCGTAGGTCAGGAAATTGCGAGTTATCGCCTGGAGCACTCTTTCATCGGAAAAATTGGAAAGAGTTTTGAACCTGTTGTAAAACCGCTGGGGTACGATTGGAAGATCGGCATTGCCATCCTTACTTCCTTTGCGGCCAGGGAGGTATTCGTAGGAACATTAGCAACAATTTACAGTGTTGGTAATGACGAAGAGGAAACCATTA
>JBDNAQ010000236.1:0-9395 GCA_039768345.1 Flavobacteriaceae bacterium | reverse complement strand
TCATTGTCGAAATTGGTTATGACCAAAAGCTTTTCATCCTGTGTCCACCTTACAAATGATAGTACCCGATAGTCATAACCTTCGGTGTTTTCTTTGTTGTAGAAATGGATTTCCTCGTATCTGCCCATCAGGGCCCCGCTGGAGATCGTAAAATTCAGCAAACGCTTATAGAAATCTCTCAGATTTTTCTCCTCTTCGCTGAGTTGGCCCCCATCAAATTCCTTGTCATTAACCCAACGCTGAAAGTGAGGCACCCCTACATAGTCATAAATTGAAGTGCGGGTGGGATCTCCAAAACCGGCATCCTCGGTACCTGGCTCACCCACTTCCTGACCGAAATAGATCATGGTGGGAGAAGTGCTGATGGTGGCCGAAACCACCATCGCGGGCTTTGCCTTTTGGGCGTTACCGGCAAAATCCGGACTGGCGATACGCTGTTCATCGTGGTTCTCCAGAAAATGAAGCATATTGTGTTCTATATCGGCCAGGCCTTTCTGAACCACAGGAATATGATCGGTCCATCCATGACCCTGAATGATATGTTTTATACTATCGTATAACTCTACTTTGTCATAGAGATAGTCCATTTTCCCCTTGAAGATATAATCGCGGTAAAGCGCAGGGTTATAGACTTCCGCCACCAGCATCGCCTCAGGATTTTTGTGTTTGATATTGGAGTTCAGATAGCTCCAAAACTCTACCGGCACCATTTCGGCCATATCGAACCTGAATCCATCTACGCCCATTTCGAGCCAGTAAAATGCGATATCCTTAAATTTTATCCAGGAGTCAGGTACGTCTTTATCTTTCCAGAACTCGAAGTGGTGCCCATGGTCCTTTTCAGTATAATCATCGGGTAAAAGGTCGAATTCAGGAGTTCCATCGGGAGTTATTCCATAGTTGATTTTAACGGTTTCATACCAGTCGTTGAAGCCTGGTTTTGCCGACCGCGATCCATTTCCTGTCCATTTTGCCGGAACTTCATTGAACTTGCCATCGGCAAGCGGATGTTGCTCTCCACCCAGCGGTTTATATCCATTGTCAGCATCGGGTACTTCGAAAGCTTTGCCAGGGATGTAATAGAAATTATTGTCGCGCTTATACACTACAGAAGTATCATCAGAAGCGCCAAATACTTCACTCCCCTCGGGGGTAGATAAGCCGTCATAATTACGGGCTACATGATTCGGAACAATATCGATAAGTACTTTCAGGCCAGCCTTATGGCTTCGTTCTATCAATGCTTTAAACTCTTCGAGCCGCCGGGCAGGATCATCGGCCAGATCGGGATTTACATTGTAATAATCCTTTACCGCATAAGGAGATCCGGCCCTGCCTTTAACTACGTCGGGATCATCGTTGGTAATGCCGTAGTCCGAATAATCTGTGATCAGGGCATGATGAGGAATACCTGTATACCAGATATAGGTAATTCCCAGGTCGCTAATTTCCTGCAGAGCATTTTGTGTGAAATCAGAAAATTTTCCCACTCCGTTCTCCTCCAGTGTACCCCAGGGTTTGTTATTGGTATTTGTATTACCAAAAAGCCTTGTAAACACCTGGTAGATCACTTCTTTCCGTTCTGAATTGTGCTTCAGATTCATAGATTTATCCTCTTTTTCTTTTTCGCCGCAAGCCGATGCACCAACTATCAGTATACATAAACCTACAGACTTTAATCGATTAATCATTTTCATTATATATGTGACCCCTGGTTTTGTCATTTCAATTCCAGAATATATGCGGTTTTACGCTCGATCAACATATTCTCATTCAGACCGATCACATCCCCGGTGATGACATCAATCCCCTGGGTATACTGTCCGATGTTTTCATTAAACCGATCTGGGTTGAGTTCGCGGGAAGCGTTATTGGGGTTAAGTATTACCATTACCGTTTGCCCTGGAAGAGTCCTGAAATAGACATATACATTTTCCTCCGGGGTATAATGTTTCATTTCACCACTATGGACCACCCGGGCAGTTTTGCGCCAGTTAAATAGTTTGGCACTGAAATCATAGTACTGATTTTGAATTTCATCCCTTCCCGATCTTTCAAAGGCATTAACCTCATCACCCGGCCAGCCTCCGGGAAAATCCCTTCTGATATCTCCATCGCCCTGAGACTTTTGACCTCTCATTCCAATCTCGCTACCATAGTAAATCTGTGGTATCCCTCTTGTGGTTGCAATCAGCGACATGATGATCTTATAGTCAGCAATATTCTTATAGATTTCATTGATTCTCGGAGTGTCGTGATTTTCTGCAAACACCATAATATTTTGGGTGTCGGGATAGAGAAAATCGTTGACAAAATTTTCGTAGATCCGGACCATTCCAGTATTCCATTGTGGATCTTCTTCATCGAATACTTCGATGATCGCATCGTGCAGGGTGAAATCCATAACGGAGGGCAGCTGCGAGTTATAGTTCTGAAGCTCCCCAATCTTGCTGTTCTTCTGCCAAAACGCTATCTGGGCCTGATTGTGCATCCAAATTTCGCCTACGATATTAAAAGACGGATACTCATCCATTATCGCTTTTGTCCATTGTGCAATAGTTTCCTTGTTATTGTAGGAATAGGTATCTACACGCAGTCCGTCGAGGTTGGCGAATTCGATCCACCAGATGGCATTCTGTATGAGATAGGTCAGCATCTTTGGATGGGTCTGATTCAGATCGGGCATAGAGGGTACAAACCAGCCCTCAATACAGTATTTGAGATCCAGCTCGCTGGCATAGGGGTCCATCTGGGTAGTCATTCTGTGATTGGTCTGACGATATTCATTTATGTGATACACCCAGTTTTCATCAGGCAAGTCCTTGATCATCCAATGTTCCAAACCCCAATGGTTGGTCACATAGTCCATAATTAGTTTCATCCCGCGCTGATGCAAATTATCAGCCAGTTCGGCATACTCTCCATTGGTGCCGATCCTGGGATCTATTCGGTAAACATCGCTTTGAGCGTAGCCGTGATATGACCCCTGAGGATCGTTGTCTTCACACATGGGTGTACTCCAAATTGCAGTGGCACCAAGATCCTCGATATAGTCAAGATTATCGATAATACCTCTGAGGTCTCCCCCATGTCTTCCGCCCGGCTCAGTACGGTTAGCATTTTCGTGCATCTCCGGATGGGAATCCCTGGAAGGATCGCCGTTGGCAAAACGGTCGGGCATGATCAAATAGATCAAATCTGAAGCGTCAAAACCTTTTCTTGTCTTTGACCCTTCTCTCCTTTCCCGGAATTCGTAGGTAACGGCAATCGGGGCGGCACTTTCTTTTCCAAATGTAAAAATCACTGAGCCCGCTTCCTGCTTGGTTGTTTCCACTGTTACAAACAAGTAATTGGGATTCCGGGTACGAGCTACATCGCTGATTTTGATATCCTCAGAAACGGGCTGGTAGGAAGCGATATCATCTCCATAAAAAAGGATCTCCAGTGTGGGTCGTTGCATACCCGACCACCAAAATGGGGGCTCAATTTTGCTTATTTGGGATGAAACTTCATTCATGGTAAGCAAGAGTACGAAGCACAAAAAAATCCTCATCGCTATTCTTAATTGAAAGAAATACAAAGGTATTTCGCTCTTCTATAACTGTTATCATCCGACATAGATATGCCTTAATTCGCAAAAGAATTCGTTTCACTTAGCTCTGTCGAAGGAGTTAAAACCAGTCTTTTTCCATAGATGCGGATAGACATTTCCTCTTTGCCTTCCAACTCGAAACTTGTATTCTCCCGGGTAACTTTAACTTTCAGCACGCGGTTTCTAAAATTCACCTTAAACGAATATGCCTGCCATTTATCAGGAATTCTCGGGGTAAAAGAAAGTTTGTCATCTACCACTCTCATCCCGCCAAATCCTTCTACGATACTCATCCAGGTGCCTGCCATCGAAGTGATATGCAATCCTTCTTCTACTTCTTTATTATAATCATCAAGATCGAGCCTTGAGGTTCTTAAATAGAGATCATAGGCCTTGGCCGTTCTATCGAGCTTAGCAGCGAGGATAGAATGCACGCAAGGAGATAGCGAGGATTCGTGAACTGTAAAGGGTTCGTAAAAATCAAAATGACGTTCAATCTCCTCCAGGTCGAACTGATCTTCGAAAAGATAAAGACCCTGTAGTGTATCTGCCTGTTTTATATAAGGAGATCTGAGAATACGGTCCCAGCTCCATTTCTGGTTGATGGGTCGTTGTGATTTATCCAAATCCGCAACAGTGATGAGTTCCTTATCGAGGAAACCATCTTGCTGAAGGTATATGTCGTGCTTCTCTGAATAGGGGAAGTACATATTGTTTGCCACTTCGAGCCAAGCCTCAGTTTCGGCACCCGATATTTTTGTATGTCCTATGATCCGTTCGTAATCCTGGGGGTATCCATCTTTTACTTTTTGGAGCTGTTCTACCGTATACCTGATACACCATTGGGCCAGATAATTAGTATACCAGTTATTATTTACGTTGTTTTCGTACTCATTCGGTCCTGTTACACCAAGGATTACATATTTCTTCTTCTCCGTGGAATAAGAGGCCCTTTGATGCCAGAACCTTGAAATACCTATCAATACTTCAAGACCCATTTCCGGGATATACGAATAATCTCCTGTAAACCTGAAGTAGTTATATATCGCAAATGCAATAGCTCCGTTGCGGTGTATCTCTTCAAAAGTGATCTCCCATTCATTATGACATTCTTCACCATTCATGGTGACCATAGGGTATAGTGCTGCCCCTCCTGAAAAGCCTAACTTCTTTGCATTTTCAATAGCCTTTTGCAAGTGGTTATATCGATACTGCAGAAGGTTCCTGGCTACCTTCTGATCTTTGGTAGCCATATAAAAAGGAATACAATACGCTTCTGTATCCCAGTATGTACTTCCCCCGTACTTTTCCCCCGTGAATCCTTTCGGACCTATGTTGAGGCGCGAATCTGTACCAAGGTAGGTCTGGTTCAGGTGAAATATATTAAAGCGGATGCCCTGCTGAGCTTCAACATCGCCTTCAATGGTGATATCACTCATATCCCATATGTTGGCCCAGGCGGTTTTTTGCATTTCCATCAACTTGTCAAACCCAAGTTCCCTGGCTTTGCTCAGGACATTTTTAGCCGCCCCAATCAATTCATCGCTTTTATGATCTCGCGATACGGTATATCCGCCGAACTTCAGCAAAGTTGCTGTTGAACCTTGAGCCACTTCCTGCTGATAACTGTGGCCTACCCAGAGATCCTCGCTTTTTTCGTCCCGGGGTTCGTTTTTGTCCCCTGTGAGAAGCTGGGCTTCCATGAAGGTACAGGTATCGAAATTGGTCTTCATGGTATGTGCTTCGATAAAGGCCTGGGGGCCATCTGATAACACATTTGTAGTATTCCAGAATTTATCGTCCCAATTACTGTCTTCATTCTGAATCCCGCTATCGAGATATGGCACAAATTTTACAGTGCCTTTTTGATTCACCAGGCTTATTTCATATTTGATAACCCCGAGCTCATCGAGATCAAGACTAAGGAACCGGGTAGACTTCACCACTACCTCAACCCCATTGGGCATGACAGCTTCAAATCGCCTCTGGTACCAACCTTCCATCATATTGAGTTCTCTTCTGAAATTTTTTATGGAACTACAGGTATTCAAATCCAGGGCTTCTCCATTGACGAAGACATTGATTCCAATCCAATTCGGTGCATTGAGAACTTTTGCGAAATATTCCGGGTAGCCATTTTTCCACCATCCCACACGGGTTTTGTCGGGGTAATATACCCCGGCGATATAGCTTCCCTGGAAGGTATGGCCTGAGTAGTGTTCTTCAAAATTTGCCCTTTGCCCCATGGCCCCGTTTCCTATACTAAAGAGACTTTCCGAGGCTTTTACATTTTCCTTTTGAAATCCTTCCTCGATTATCGACCATGCATCTGCAACTATATAGTCCTGATTCATCTATACCTTATTATATAATGTTATTCAAATTTTTATGCCTTGCCGTTAAGCTCGCTTACAAGATCAGACAGGAAATTCAAATCGATCTCAGTGAAGTCATTAAAATTATAATCCGCTTCTACAAGGACTTCACTACTTCCTATGCCCACACTTATCATTCCTGCGGCATTAGCCGCTTCAATTCCGGCCAGGGCATCTTCAAATACCACACAATGGCCGGCAGCGATATTCAAGGCTTCCGCCGCCTTCAAAAACACCTCCGGATCTGGCTTCGCCTTGGTTACTGCGTTACCGTCTACCACGGTGTTAAAGTAAGGAAATAGCTTCACCTTTTCCAAAATAGAAAGAGCATTTTTGCTGGCCGATCCCAGGGCCATAGCAATATTGTGTTCCTGTAGGTATTGGAGCACCTTTACCACATCGGGCAGGATTTCCGATTCATCCATGGTATCGATATAAGAAAGGTAGTCTTCATTCTTCTCCTGAAGCCAATGGTCGAACTGCTCGGCAGAAACCTCAATGTTACCCATCTCTAAAAGAATCTCCAGGCATCTTATCCGACTTACCCCTTTAAAACTCTCATTGTCGTTTTGGGTAAATGGAATCCCTAATTCATCTGCAAGTTTTTTCCAGGCCAGGTAGTGATATCTTGCGGTGTCAACGATTACACCGTCCAGATCGAAAATAAATCCAGCGTTAGTCATATGCTAATTATAAAATAGATTGTGAAATTAATGTATTGTTGATTCTCTTTCTATAATAGTAGCCTCAATTATTTCGGTGCGAAATGTTTCTTGGTCCCGGTCGCTTTCCACCTTTTCAATCAACATCTTCGCAGCGATCTCTCCCATCCTGATCCCATGCTGTGCCACAGAAGTCAAACTTGGAGAGGATAGTTTTGAAAGGATTCCGTCTGTAAATCCGATGATAGATAGATCCTGCGGAATTTTAATGCCTTTTAGCTGAGCGATCCGTATGGCCCTGACGGCAAATATTTCGTTTACGCATAAAACCGCATCAAAGTTCTGACTATTAAAAAATGTTTCGCTTTTATCTTCATTTTCATATTGAAATGGCAATTGAAGTACAAGGTTTTCGTCTGGCTCGATATTGTATTCCTTCAGCGCCCTGAAATATCCATCTGCTCTCTTCCTGCTAACACCCAGGTAATTTTCAGTGGTAAAAAGCGCAATTCTATTTTTGCCACTGTCGATCAGTCTCACCACCGCATCATAAGCTGCTTGTTCATCATTGATAATTACCTTATCGCAGTTCACCTCATCTGTTACCCGGTCGAAGAGAACCAAAGGAATACCCTGTTCGGTCACTTCCTTAAGATGATTAAAATCGTTCTTCATTTGTGTTTCAGCAGAAAGCGCCATAATAAATCCATCAATACTGCCATTAGCCAGCATCTCCATATTAATAACCTCCTTATCAAAAGATTCATCCGAGACACATACAATTACATTATACCCTTTCTGATTAGCGTATTTTTCTATTCCCCTGAAAACCGTGGTAAAAAAATGATGTACGATGTCTGGTATAATAACACCGATGTTCTTAGTGCGCTTATTTTTAAGGCTTATAGCAATATTATTCGGCTTATAGTTATAAAGTTTAGCGAAAGCCTGGATTTTCTCCTTGGTGTTCCGTCCGATTTCTTCGCTGTTCTTTAGGGCCTTTGATACAGTGGATATGGAGACATCTAGTTCTCTGGCAATATCCTTAAGCGTAATTTTTCTTTTCAAGAGGAAGGGTTGATCTATTCAAAGTTAAATTAATCCTAAAAAAATTAATTGCAAATAATTGTTCATTTTAACACAAAAAATTATCTTGGCCCCTGTTTTCAATGAAGTATTTGGATTCGCGTGAATAAAAAAATACTATATTTGTTTTGTTTTTGACAAATTATTCACCCCCAAACCGCAGTTTTGATAATTTATTTTTATGTGAATTGCGAGACTGTTATTTTCTATAAGTTATCAACACGAAACCGATTTCGTATCGGTTGACGTGTTATGAATATTAAGACTTTAACTATTTTTTACATATGTTTAACCTTTGGATTTAAAATTAACTAAACTTAAAATTAACTATTTATGAAGATTACGCTACTTAAAAGCTTTTTACTAGTTGGGGCTATTTTTTGCTTTGGGCTGGTTGAAGCACAAGAAGTATCAGGTACGGTTTCTGATGTAAATGGTCCTCTACCCGGGGCTAGTGTTGTATTAAAAGGAACTACTACTGGTACGCAAACGGACTTCGATGGTAATTACATCTTAAGTAACGTGGACCCTAATGGCACTTTGGTATTCAGTTACATCGGGTACAGTTCGCAGGAGGTTGGCGTTAACGGTCAATCGACTATTAATGTAGTTCTCCAGGAAGATGCACAGGCATTGGATGAGGTAGTGATCATTGGATATGGTACTACTACCGTTAAGGATGCTACTGGTGCAGTTGCCGCGGTGACCTCCGAAGAATTTAACGGCGGTGTTATTTCTTCCGCAGAACAATTGATCGTTGGTAAAACTGCAGGGGTTAACATCCAACAGACAAGTGGTGAACCTGGTGCAGGAATTACGATCAATATCCGGGGATCCAATTCCGTTCGGGGTAACAACAATCCGCTTTTCGTTGTGGATGGGGTACCTCTATCCGGAGAAAATACAGCTCCAGGAGCTGAAACGGGAGATGGGGGTAATTCTACTAAAAACCCGCTAGCTTTCTTAAACCCTGCCGATATTGAAAGCATCAGTATCCTTAAAGATGCCTCTGCAACGGCCATTTATGGTTCCAGAGGTGCAAACGGGGTTGTGATTGTTACCACAAAAACAGGAAAAGCAGCATCGGGTGGAAGATTTGAGTTTAGCTCGAGTTTGAGTGTCTCAACACCTGCTAATTCTTATGATCTGCTAGACAGAGATAGATTCCTTGCAGGAGTTACAGCGACTGGTGGAAATGCAGGCGACGTAGACTTTGGTGGTAATACAGATTGGCAAAAATTTCTTACCAGAACAGTTGCCTCTACAAATAACAACCTGGCTTACTCGAATAATTATGGAAAAGGTAACATTCGTGCGACCTTTGGTTATCAAAAGCAATTAGGGATTGTTGAGAGCACCAGTCTTGAAAGGACCACAGGTAGAATTAACTGGACCCACAGGTTTTTTGACGACAAATTAACCACTAATATTCAGGCATCCATGTCTAGGGTTAATGACGAAACAGCTGCCCTTAGTGGGGAGGCAGGTTTCCGTGGTAATATTATAGGGGGTAGTTATTCTGCCAATCCAACATGGCCGGCAGATCCTCTTTTTGATGATGGTGGTACTCAGATCAAACCAGCCAATTATCTGGCCAATTCACAGTTTGAGACGCAGACAGACAGAATACTTTTAAATGGCTCACTGAATTACGATTTCAACACTGAATGGTCAGCCAAG
>JBDNAQ010000235.1:0-5341 GCA_039768345.1 Flavobacteriaceae bacterium | reverse complement strand
CACGAGTTCATCTATTAAGAATTGGAGCTGTTTCTCATTAATCTCACCTATCAAGTCCTGAGTGTTCTTATCATGCAGTTTTATCATGTTTTCTTCCCCCTTTCGTTATCGTGAATATTTTTACAACCCAACTTTGAACTTGCCGTCTATTAAAGTGACAGGTTATCAATTTACCTTTCAGGTATTTTAAATCGATCACGGTACCTTTTTTTGTTTAGTGGATGAGTCCACTTCTTTTTTCTAGATTCAGTCTTACTCATACCCATTAATTCGCTAAATTCTTTTAAGGTAATTTCGCCTTTGGGCGTTTTTATAAGTTCAGATGATAACCATATTTCAACCCTGCCGGATTTATTACCGGGGTGATAACAACCCGTAGTTGACTCTTTAGATGGCATTTTAATCGTATCCGGGTCAACCACCCGAATTCCATGTAATTTTCTTAGGTCTTTGTGATCTGTAAAATTGAGCCTGACTTTTATTTTATTAATATCCCTATCATCTAAGTCGGCCTGACAATCTACTATAATTTTGGGCAATTTGTCGATGTTGTCTTTATTCAATGTAGGGTTGGGCTGAATTGTCGGCATGAAATTAGACGCATTGTGCCTTTTTCTTATACGGCGGGTTTTTCTATTTTTTTTTGTCATTTGAACTGTAGCACAAAAATTTTGTTGATAACGTTGCGGCTAAGCTGCGTGCCTGATGCGATTCAATTTAGCATGGCCTTTTCAGGTAGCCGCGCCGACTTGTCGCGGCGACTTGTGGGGGTCGAAGCCTTTAGGCGAAGCCCCAAGCTCCGCAGAGTGCAGACGGAAGCTCGCAGAGCGAAGACGTGCCTGTCCTGCGTAGCTTTTTGATCTCCAAAGCTTTTAAGCGATGGAGGTTAGCGAAGCAGGATCAGCTTCAGCCGGGTGTTAGGTGCTATTTTGTTACTTTTGTATTTTAAAAACTTGTTCTAACTCACCCTTTTCGAAATACACACCATGTTCTTCAGGACAAATATCTACGACCAACCTCTCAGGAAAGAGGAAACTTCGTTTCCGCATTTTAGAGTTACATACCGGACATTTGTATTTTGACTTTCCAGCATGCAAAAATTCATTTGTGATATCATTGGGATCGTTCATTACCATTCGTAATTCCTTAGGGTCGAACCAAAGGCTTTCACATGTTTTGCAGCAATCAATCTCAACACTATTTATTATCAAAACATGAAAGTTATTTTGGCATTCAGGGCATTTCTTTGAACTGCTTTTTTTACTTTTCTGTAATTGTTTGTTTAAGAAATCTAATATTTCTTTTTCTTGATCAGTTAAATTTCCAGACATTTGCTCACGGACAAGGTCTCTTAATGCACCTTCAATCATTGCTCTGCTTGCTAGAAAGCCTAAACCTATCATAATATGTCATCTCCAATTATTTGTTTGCACCTAACGCCAGAGCTGAGTGGCTGGGGAAGGCACAAGCCTTTCTCAGTCCATCTCCAGCGATTTGTCAGGCAGCTTTATGTATTCGATGAAGTCATACGACAAAATATAATTAGGAAACTTCTGATCAATCATTATAGTTTTCTCGCAGCATAAGCATGCTTCCTTTCGCTGCATTGACATACTAAATGAGAAACCGAGCAAAAGGGCTAACAAGCCCAAAATGCTTGGCTGAATGGCACCGGTTAATGTCTTTATTTCAATATCGGTACGGCCCTGAACAAAACGACCAATACGAAAACCGATTTCATTAAACAAAATTATAAAAACAAAAAGTGCTGCTGTGGTTGCAATACTGCTGAAATCAAAAAGAAGCTGTTGTTGTTCCATGACTATTTCTTTCTTGCCTAACGTCCGGGAGAAGCTGCAGGCCATATGAGTTTCGATAATCTAAGGACTTTTTGTTTCAGGCCTGACATACTTCCTGGTTTACCGCGGCGTAGCCTTGGCGAAGATGGGTCAGCTCCATCCCTCTGTTATGTGCTATTCTTTTTTATAAAAGTTTAAGTGCGGCTGCGCCGGTTCCTCCAATATCATTCACGACTTTGCGAAAATAGTAATGAGCCCTAAGTAATAAAAGATTAAAGGAAAAGATCAGCAAGTTTTCTCTCCGCCTAATAGCCACAATCAATAAGAATGCCGGAAGAATGGGTGTAAAAAGGTGAATGTTCTCTCTAAACCAACTCGTTGAAATGGTATTGTCAAATGTTTCAACGTAACTGAAAAAGAATTCAATCAAAATCAGAATCAGTGCTGAAAAGTTATATTTATTGTCGCGTATAAACTTCATAATTTTTTTATAGGGTTTAATAAAGCAGAACAAAGGCTATCACCCAACTGATTATCGAACAAATAAAAAAAAATACTGTGTTGATTCCTTTGCGGATTTTTGATTTTCGGAACACGGTAACACTGATGCCTAATGCTGCAATCATGGGTAGAACGAAACCGCTAAACAAAGCTAAAGGTCCGGCAATCATTCCCATACCGAACATAGGGGGCTCTTTGGGTATGAGTACAAAGCCACCTATGATTATGGCCAGATACAAAGCGAATGCAATTAACTGGAGCTTCCATGCCATACGGTTCAACACCTCTATGGCGCATAACGCTTCGGCCAAGCTGCGTGCCTGATGCGTTTCAACCTTGCACGGCCTTTTACGATAAAGCACAAGCTACAGGCCGCAGTGCCCCGGCATAGTAAAGCTTTGCTTGACGACGCCGGGCTTGTCGCGTCGAAACTCAAGTGAAGGCGGATCAGCTTCAGCCGGTTGTTATATATTTTTTAATTTTTGGCCAAATATTTTATTGCCAAAGTAAGTGGCAAGTAACGTTTGAATACTGTATGTAATGAGTTCAAATAAACCGAAACCAAAAAGTTCGATAATTGGCAGATTAGGTCTAAGATCAAACCATTGGGCTATTTCCGGATTTCTGACGGTGATAGTTGCGTCGAGAGTAAAAAGCATTGGTAAAGGATAGATATCAAGAAATGCAAAAATTAGAAAAAGAATCAAAAAATTTTTCTGACCTGAAATCTTCCAGCCAAAGTGTGCCGCAAGTGAATAATAAGTAATGCCAACAAATAGTGCATCAATTAAATACGCAAAAACAAAACTTAAAATAAAAATTATCAATTACGGTATCTCCTGTATATAACGTTTAGCTAACCTGCCGGCCACCATACTTTTGGACCTGCACTGGCGTATACGCAAAACCGCATAGTTTTCCCGGTCAGGTTCAGCGTTCTGTTGGGCGTTTAAGTTTAATGAACTGAACTTTGTTGAGCGGATACCGGTTTGATAGTTTTTAATTCGTCGGCTTCAGATTGCTGGGCAAAATAAAGATCCCATCGGAGTTGTAGATTCATCCAAAAGTCCGGTGAAACCCCGAAAAACTTAGACAGCCTCAAAGCCGTACTTGGTGTAACGCCTCGACGTCCATTGATGATCTCATTAATTCTCTGATAGGGCACATGTATCGAATCTGCCAAATCTCTTTGCGTAAACCCCATTGGGTTAAGGAATTCCTCAAGGAGCATTTCACCCGGATGAGTTGGTGCTCTATGGGTAGGTATTCTAATCATGATAGTATCCTTAATTTGCTTGTTTTTAATGATAATCTGTTATTTCAACGTCCATTGGACCGGTTTCTGTCCATTTAAAACAAATTCGATATTGGTCATTGACACGAATGCTGTGTTGTCCTTTACGATCTCTCGAAAGGAGCTCTAATCGATTACCAGGCGGTATACGTAGCTCCTCTATAGATAAAACAGAATCAAGTTGATCGAGCTTTCGGAACGTGATTTTCCAAATATTTTTTGGGCATAACCTCAAAGCGGGTTTGGTCGCTTTCCCATTGAATATATCCTCGGTAGCTTGGTTCTTAAATGATATTATCATGAAGACACAATAACACGGCTATCATGCTATTTCAAGTCAAAAATAGATTACAAAAGAGCCCAACGTTTCGGCCAAGCTGCGTGCCTGATTAGTTTCAAGCTTGCAATGCATTTTCAGGTAGCCGCGAGATACACCACGGCCTGTCCTGCGTCATGTCCACCGTAGCTTTTAGCGAAGGTGGAAGCTTACCAAAGCGAAGTAGGATCAGCTCCAG
Organism: Flavobacteriaceae bacterium; assembly: GCA_039768345.1. Lineage (GTDB taxonomy): Bacteria > Bacteroidota > Bacteroidia > Flavobacteriales > Flavobacteriaceae > JAHEJJ01. The sequence continues at coordinate 1,232 of JBDNAQ010000235.1, read as the reverse complement.
CGAGTTGTTAGGCGCAATTATTAGTCGCCGCCTTTCTTCCTGTGCTTCATAACTGACTTCACGAACCGCCCAAACTCCCTGTCCTTCTGACGTTTTTCGACGTAAGACATCTGATGAAATTCGGATTCTTTCGTCAGCTTCAGATAGCTTCGATAGCGTTCATCGTCTAATTCACCGCTTTCGATCGCCATATGGATTGAGCAGCCGGTTTCTCCGGTGTGAGTGCAATTCCTGAATTGACAACGTGCTGACAACTCTAGAATGTCGGAGAAGCTTTCTTCCATGCCAGTGCTGATCTCGATGATGCCCAGCTCCCGCATCCCAGGATTGTCGATCACCATCGCACCGTTATCGAGGAGGATCAATTGGCGACGCGCTGTTGCATGTCTTCCTTTTCCGTCTTTCTGGCGTATTTCCTTTGTCTCGAACACCGGCCGTCCGATTAGATGGTTCAAGAGTGTGGTCTTGCCAACCCCCGATGACCCAACCAAGCAGTATGTTTTCCCTTTCTCTAGCATCTGCTGGATTTGATCCAGCCCATGTTCAGTAATGTTGCTAAGGACAAGTACTTCATCGCGTATGCCAGCTTGCTCAATTTCCGATATCCTCAGTTCGAGATCTTGGCGGCTGATCAGGTCGGTCTTACTCAGGAGAATCACCGGTTTGATGCGGCTATCGCTGACCATTACCAGATACCTCTCCAGTCGTCGCAAATTGAAATCAAATTCACAGGATTGGACGATGAAGGCAATATCGATATTGGACGCGATCAGCTGGTACTCGATCTCTTTACCTGCCGACTTCCGCTGCAAAACTGACTTTCTAGGAAACCGCGCATGAATAATGGCAAGAGTGTTCGAATCGTGGTATTCCACGAATACCCAATCACCCACGCAAGGCAAGTCCACACTCGACTTCGCAGAATATAGGAGCTTGCCTGTGGCTTCAGCTGGCACTTCGCCGGATTCATTCCGCACGAGGTAGCTAGCTCGGTCGACTGCAGTCACCCGAGCAACGCTGTATTCGGACTCCAGATCGACTTCTTGTTTCTCCTGGAACCAGTCGTCAAATCCGAGTTCTTTCAGCTCCAAATGCTGCATTCTGCTCTCCGTGTTAACACGCTTAATGATTGCGTCTAACGTTTCGGCTAAGCTGCGTGCCTGATGTGATTCAACTATGCACGGCCCTTTACGAAAACCGCGAGATATTTCACGGCCTGCCGCGCCATAGCT
>JBDNAQ010000234.1:0-11405 GCA_039768345.1 Flavobacteriaceae bacterium | reverse complement strand
CGATGGCGGCAATCGAGGTTATCCGAACACTTGGGGAGAATGATCTGAAAACGCGACATCCGCTTGAGGTCATCATTTTTTCCAACGAGGAAGGTGGGGTGATGGGTAGCCGTGCAATGGCCGGCGAATTGAGTCAGGATGCTTTAAAGGTCAGGAACATCACCGGATTTAGCATGGGAGAAGGAATAATGCGTTTAGGTGGAGATACTACACGCCTGGCTGAAGTGAAAAGAGACAGGGAAAGTCTGGCTGCATTCCTGGAACTCCATATCGAACAAGGTGCGGTACTCGATGAAAGCAATCTCGACATCGGAATCGTAGATGGTATTGTTGGTTTGAACTGGTGGGATGTGGTTATAACAGGATTTGCAAATCATGCAGGCACCACACCTATGAATCGAAGGCAGGATGCATTGCTGGCCGCTGCTCAGTTTATTCAGGTGGTAAATGATGTTGCCCACGAGCACGAAGGAAATCATGTAGGCACCGTAGGTCGTATAGAAGCACTGCCAGGAGCACCCAATGTGATTCCGGGGAAGGTAGTCCTCAGTCTTGAAATAAGGGATCTGTCTGCCGATAAAATCCAGATGCTCTACAAAGCGATGAAAGAAAGAACATCTGAAATTGAGAAAGCTACTGGAACAACTTTCGATTTTATCCCCCTGGATACCACTGGGAAACCTGCATTGATGGACGTTTCCATAAAAGAAGAGATTGCCCGAGCTGCCGGTGCCTTAAACCTCAGTGTAAGGAATATGCCTAGTGGTGCTGGTCATGACGCACAGGATATGGCGCTCATCGCACCGGCAGGAATGATTTTTGTACCGAGTGTTGGCGGCATCAGCCATTCACCAAAGGAATTCACCTCCGCTGAAGACATGGCCAATGGCGCCAATGTTTTACTTAGAACCATCTTGTCATTGGATAAAAAATTACCGTAGTGTAAAACCGTTTTTACCATGGCTTAATAATAACATTTACTTAGCATGATCTTCTTAGTTTTTTGTCGGTAATTCACTAATTTCGGAATGAAATATGAGTGATAACAAAAAGAAAAATCTCGACCAGTTACTAGCTGTTTTAGAGGCTATATTGTCTAAAATGGAGGAGATGCAGCAGACCTATGTAAATGAGGTTGAACAAGTACATCCGGCTTACAAACGCAGCGCAAAAAATCTTATCGATTACCTGGCCCTGAGAACCTTCAACATAGATAAGTTGAATGATACACTTAAACCACAGGGACTACCTGAGATTTCGTCCGATGAAAATCATATCAAACGCAGCGTTGTAGGCCTGAAACGGCTGATCAACAGCTTGCTGCATAGACCGCCATCTGCAGTTATACCCGGGACTATCAGCATGGGTCAGAGCGAAAAGCTCATCAAAAAAAACACCAGGCAACTTTTTGGCTATAAGTCCAAAAAACGTAAAACCAGGATCATGGTAACACTCCCGAACACGGCAGCAGATGATCTTGATTTTGTGAGGAAACTTTTGCGAAGTGGTATGAATTGCGCGCGCATAAATTGTGCGCATGATGATGCCGCTATTTGGCTCAAAATGATTGAAAATGTTAAAGCGGCCAGTAAACTGGAGCGTAAAAAATGTAAGATCACCATGGATCTGGGCGGACCAAAACTACGTACCGGATCTATGATCCCCGGGCCCAAGGTGATTCATATACAACCCAGGCGCGATGATCTGGGTAGGGTAAGTACTCCGGCCAAGGTGTGGATCGCTCCTCCTGATATACCCCCTCCACTCAATACCGAATTCCAGGCCTTTATCCCCGTAGACCCAGTCCTCTTTGATAAGATCAAAAAAGGGAATATGCTCAAATTCACAGACTCGAGGGGAAAGAACTGCAAGATTGTTATCGATAGAAAAGAAGGAAAAGGTAAGTGGGGGGTATGTTCAGATAGTGCCTACCTGGAAACCGGTACGGAAATGATGCTTCATAAACAAAAGCAAAGTGGAGAGATGACCCACAGGGTAGGTGAACTTCTGCCTAAAGAGCAGTTTATCTCCTTATTCACAGGAGACCTCTTACGTTTACATAAGCATGCTGAACCCGGCGAACCTGCAGAATACAACGAAGATGGAACGCTTGTTAATATGGCCCATGTTTCCTGTTCACTTCCGCATGTTTTTGAGATGGTAAAAGAAGGGGAACCGATCTATTTTGACGATGGTAAAATTGAAGGTTATATCAAGGAAATAAGGGACGGGGAACTTATTATCAAAATTACCCAGGCCAAGGATCGCGGCAGTAAACTCAAGGCAGACAAAGGCATTAATTTACCTGTTAGTGATTTGCGTATTAGCGGGCTTACCGATAAGGACAGGGAGGACCTGAAATTTGTCGCATCGCATGCCGATGCGGTTAATTTTTCATTTGTAAACTCGAGTTCCGATGTGGAGGATTTATATACTGAACTAGAAGCATTAAATGCCAAAATTGGTGTCATCCTTAAAATAGAAACACAAAAAGGTTTTGAAAATCTCCCTTCCATACTGCTAACCGCCATGCGTTCTTTTCCTGTTGGAATAATGACAGCCAGAGGGGACCTGGCCATAGAAACGGGCTGGAAGAATTTTGCAAGTATACAGCAGGAGATCATGCGGTTATGCTCGGCGGCGCATATTCCCAATGTATGGGCAACTCAGGTATTGGAAAATCTTGCAAAAAAAGGTACACCTTCACGCGCCGAGATCACAGATGCCGCATTGGCTCAGCAGGCAGAATGTGTTATGCTTAATAAAGGTTACTACATTCATAAAGCAGTAAAAATGCTCGACAAGATCCTGCGCAGAATGCAACGATTCCAAAGAAAAAGTCAACTGGTCTTACCACGATTGGAAAAAGCCGATCAACTCCTTGTTTCCCATCGGCCGTTCGATGTACAATAAGTTTTTAAAAATGATTATAAACCGGCTCAGATGGAAACCCTCAGAGATCCTGAACTTCTTTCCTGGCTTTCTGAAATTCGGCCCACATTTCCTCTACGATACGGGCAGCGGGTTTAATATCATGAATGATAGCGGAGACCTGTCCGATCTCTAATTCTCCCTCTACAAGATCACCTTCGAACATGCCTTTTTTGGCTCTGCCCCTGCCGAGTAAATGTTTTAATTCTTCTATCCCTGCACCCTCAGAATAGGCTTTTTGGATATCCAGGTAAAATTTGTTTTTGATAAGCCTGACCGGAGCCAGTTCTTTGAGGGTAAGCAACGTATCGCCTTCCCCAGCCTCTACCACTTTGTTTTTAAAATTCTGATGTGAAGAAGCCTCATCACTGGCAACAAACCTACTTCCTACCTGAACACCATCTGCACCCAGGACCATGGCCGCCAGCATGGTTCTGCCAGTAGCAATACCACCCGCTGCAATCAATGGGAGATCCAGTTTCTCCCGTACCGCAGGAATCAGCGTGAAGGTGGTGGTCTCGTCTCTACCGTTATGCCCCCCAGCTTCAAATCCTTCGGCCACCACAGCATCCACTCCGGCATCACGTGCTTTTAATGCAAATTTTAAACTACTTACCACATGAACCACGGTTATCCCGCGGTCTTTTAAAAAAGAGGTCCAGGTCTTAGGATTTCCGGCAGAAGTGAATACGATCTTCACACCCGTGGTGGTGATAATCTCCATCAGCTCATCGATGTCAGGATAGAGCATAGGTACATTTACACCAAAGGGTTTATCGGTTGCCTTCTGGCATTTTTGTATATGTTCTCTAAGTACTTCGGGATACATACTTCCTGAACCGATCAGGCCCAATCCACCGGCATTGGACACTGCCGAGGCGAGTCTCCAGCCACTGGCCCAAATCATGCCCGCCTGAATTATAGGATATTTAATACCAAAAAGGCTGGTGATACGATTTTGCATAGTGTTCTTTTAGGATACTACGGAAGTACCAAGATATCTAATTTGGCGATGCCTATGAAATAACTCCTGAACCCAGAAGTTCTTCTCCATCATACCAGGCTACAAATTGCCCCTCGGTTATCGCGGATTGCATTTCATCAAAATCCACATAAATTCCCTGATCCACCTTATAGAGTGTGGCATGCTGAAGCGGTTGGCGATATCGTATACGGGCCATTATTCTGAGACTCTGATCTGGTTGAAGGGCAAGATCGGGCCTCACCCAGTGTAAATCCTCATTCCCAACAAAAAGTGTTCTTCTATGCAGTCCCGGATGTTCTTTCCCCTGGCCGGTATAAATTATATTTTGATCCACATTGGTCTCGATAACAAAAAGGGGTTCCACAGTCCCGCCAACATCGAGTCCTTTGCGTTGACCAATGGTAAAATAATGAGCTCCCTGATGTTCACCTACTATCTTTCCATCGGTAAGCTCATATGAGGGTTTCTCAGCGAAATACGCCAATTCTTCATTTTTGCTATTAAATTCAGGCACTTTACGATCATAGAGGGGCATATTCCCGGGAACTTCAACGATGGGGCCTTTTTTAGGTTTTAGCTTTTGTTGCAGAAATTCAGGCAATCTGACTTTACCGATAAAACAGAGACCCTGAGAATCCTTTTTGTCTGCAGTGATCAAATTATTTTCTGCAGCAATCCCCCTGACTTCAGGCTTGGTGAGCTCTCCGATTGGAAACAAGGTTTTGGAAAGCTGAGCTTGTGACAATTGACAAAGGAAGTAAGATTGATCCTTGTTTTGATCCTTGCCCGAAAGCAGACGATATATGGTTTTACCTGTACTATCGACAAAGCTATCCTTTCGACAATAATGTCCGGTAGCCACATAGTCGGCTCCGAGGCTGAGGGCGATCTTGAGGAAGACATCGAACTTGATCTCACGATTGCATAGCACATCGGGATTTGGTGTTCGCCCGAGTTCATATTCCCTGAACATATAGTCTACTATCCGTTCTTTGTATTCTTCGCTGAGATCTACTGTTTGAAAAGGGATACCTAGTTTTTCTGCCACGATCAGGGCATCATGACTGTCTTCGAGCCACGGACATTCGCTGGAAATCGTCACAGAATCATCGTGCCAGTTCTTCATGAAAAGACCGATTACTTCATACCCCTGCTGCTTCAATAAATAAGCGGCTACACTGGAGTCTACTCCACCTGAAAGGCCAATAATAACTTTTTTGGTATCCATCAACCTGCAAAAATATAAAACTATAATCAGAATGTATTTAAATGGTCATCGCTTCTCAGCTATAAAAAAATTAACTCGTCAGTATTGGCCAGGAAAATATTTTCATTCTGTTAAACTTTTTATAAATAACATTAAACAAAAGCAACTTATTTTAATCTTCGTATCCAGAAGAAAATGCAAATTATATAACAGTGATGATCTTATGTGATCTCACCTCAATGGGATAACATTTTACGTGAGTCTCAAAATGAATTCAAAACTGTTATGCACTTAAAGAATCCTATTTGTTAAACATTAATTCCTAAAAACACCCTGTTATGAAAAAATTATTCTTTGTAAAACAACTATGGCTTTTCCTGCTAGCAGGCTTTCTTCTGATCGCTTGCGAGAAGGAAGACGATGGCGCTCAGAGGGAAGACAGCAGCTCTTCCGACTCAGTAGGTACTATTGTAGAGGTCGCTCAGGATACTGAAGCCCTCTCTAGTTTGGTAGCTGCGGTTTTGAAAGCCGATGAACTCGATGATTCAGATTTGGTTGGCACCTTAAACGGAGAAGGTCCCTTCACCGTCTTTGCCCCTACTAACGACGCTTTTACAGCATTATTAGGTTCTCTTGAAGGATTCGATTCGTTGGAAGATTTCGATACAGACGAAGAAAAAGAACTTTTGGTAAAAATCCTGACCTATCATGTCGTCGCAGGCGTAGCCGCTGAATCCGGAGATCTTAGTGACGGGCAAACTATCGGCACGGTTCAGGGTGAAGAGGTAACTATAAGCCTTGAAGGTGGTGTTTTTGTACAAGATGCCACAGAAGACAATGCGGAAGTAATTATTCCCGATGTAGAGGCATCCAATGGTGTGGTGCACGTTATAAACAAAGTACTGATTCCCCAGGAAGTTTTAGACGCTTTGAATGGAGAGGAAGAAGAGGAAGAGGGCACTCTGGTAGACCTGGTAGTTGAAACCGAAACGCTTTCGATCCTGGAAGCCGCAGTAATCAAGGCCGGACTGGTGGATACACTAAACAGTGAAGGTCCTTTTACAGTTTTTGCTCCTACCGATGATGCTTTTGTGGCCCTGCTCGAAATACTGGGTGAAGATTACAACAGCCTGGATGATTTTGATTCAGAAGAGGAAATGGCATTGTTAAAAGACGTTCTCTTATACCACGTAATTCCAGCTGAAGTTTTTGCAGCAGACCTGGCTCCAGGTTCCGTAGGTACGGCTTTTGCCGGAAATGATCTGGAAATCATCGCTTCGGGAGAATCGTTCGTAATCGGTGATGCTACGGAGGTTAATGCCAATATAACGGGAACTGATTTTGCAGCTTCCAATGGTGTAGCCCATACGATTGACAAGGTTCTCTTGCCTCAGTCGGCCCTTGATTTTGTCGCTTCGATGAGCTTGAAAAACATTGTGGAAATCGCTGTTGAAACAGACGACCTCAGTCTTCTTGTAGATGCACTTGTTCAGGCCAACGCAGGCCTGGTTGAAGCGCTGAGTGGAGAAGGTCCCTTTACCGTTTTTGCACCGACCAATGAGGCTTTTGCAGCTCTGCTCGATGCCCTTGGGGACGACTACCATAGCATATCTGACTTCGATACCGACGAAGAAAAAGCCTTGTTGGTAAAAGTACTGACCTATCATGTAGTGCCCAATATCGCCGCCTTTTCAACAGATCTGTTCGATGGCCAGAGCATACCAACCCTTCAGGGTGAAAACCTGGGTGTGAATCTCAAGAACGGAACGGTTCATATCGTAGATGCAACAGATACCAATGCTACAGTTGTTATTCCCGATGTGGAGGCAAGCAATGGGGTAGTCCATGTGATCAACAAGGTATTACTGCCTCAGGAAGTATTGGATCTACTTGAGCCCTCCTTGCCTAATATAGTGGAACTGGCACAATCCGTAGATGATCTGAGTTTACTTGTAGATGCTTTGATACAAGCCGATGCCGGTTTGGTGGAGGTGCTTAGCGGAGAAGGTCCATTCACCGTATTTGCACCTACCAATGAAGCCTTCCAGGATCTTCTTGACGCATTAGGCGATGACTATCACAGTCTGTCGGATTTCGATACAGCGGCAGAGAAAGAACTTCTGGCAACAATCCTTACCTATCATGTAGTTGCCGGAGCTGCTGTAGCCTCAACAGAACTGTATAATCATCAGGAACTGGTAACCGTACAAGGTGAATCGCTTTTTGCTATAATCAATCATGGAGTATTTATCAAGGATAAAACTTCAGTTAAAGCCAAGGTGATTGGTGCCGACAATGCAGCAAGCAATGGAATAGTGCATATCATTGACAAAATTCTTCTGCCCCAGGAAGCTTTGGATGCCCTGGCGCCTCCAAGTCACTAATAACTTATTAGAAAAAGGAAAGCATAAAGCCCCATTGTTGATGGGGCTTTTTTAATTCGCAGAAGAATTCCGCTGTATTATACCGAATCTTTTGTTAAACTTTTAATAACTATTCTTAAACAAAAATTATCTTTTGTAATATTTGTATATACAATTGATCGTAACCTGATAATGTAGCGTACTACATCTATAGAGATGTGATTGAAAGCTTTAAAAATTGTTCTAAAAGAAAATTAATCCTTTAAAAATCTTAAAATGAAAGTAATTAAAAGTCTATTTAAACTTGCACTAGTAAGCTCGCTTGTGCTTCTCACCTATTCATGTTCCGACGATGATGATGGTAATGGCGGACTAGAGGATCTTCAGAACATTGTAGAAATAGCCCTTTCTACTCCCGAACTCACAGCACTGGTCTCTGCGCTTCAGGCTGCCGACGGTGATCTGGTAAACGTATTACAGGGAGATGGTCCATTTACAGTTCTCGCTCCTACCAATGCTGCCTTCACCGCTTTTCTGGCACAAAACGGTTTTGACTCAGTAGACGATGTTCCCAGCGATGTGCTCGCAGAAATTCTCCTCAATCATGTTATTTCGGCTGATTTAACTTCAGGAGACCTGGCAGGCTTAGGATCAGGGTACACCCCGACCAACGCGACCGGGGCAGGAAATAATAATATAAGTATCTACTTTAACGCTACAAGCGGAGTCCGTTTTAATAACGTTTCATCCGTTACCACAGACGGAGCGGATATCGAAGCTTCAAACGGTGTTATCCATATAGTTGATGCGGTAATTCCACTTCCTACTATACTTTCACATGCTGCTGCTAACGCCGATTTCAGCAGTCTTGTTGTAGCTTTGGGCGCTGCCGATGGAGACCTTATAGACGTCTTAGCAGGCGATGGACCTTTCACGGTTTTAGCCCCGGATAATGATGCATTCGAAACTTTCCTTGACGGTGGAGATCTCGGTGGTGTAAATACCGCTGTATTGTCCAGAATTTTACTCAACCATGTTCTTAGCGGAACTGTAAGTTCTTCAGATTTGATTTCAGGAGGAGCTGGGTATACCAACACAAGTACTACAGGACCTGGTGACAATCCTCTCAGTTTATATTATAATACCACCGACGGTGTGGTTTTTAACGGAACATCTGAAGTGACCACGGCCGACATCGTAGGCACAAACGGGATCATACACGCGGTGGGATCGGTTATAGATCTGCCTACAGTAGTTACTTTTGCAGCTGCTGATCCAAACTTCTCAACGCTTGTAGAAGCACTTACCACACTTACTCCCGGTACTGACTTCGTAAGTATTCTTTCGAGAACCGAAGGAAGCAATGCAGATGGTATTAATCCTGATTTTACTGTTTTTGCTCCTACCAACGATGCATTCGATGCACTAACTGAAATACCAGAAGAAGTATTGCTGACTCAGGTTTTATTGCACCACGTAGTCAAAGAGGCCAACGTCACCTCCTCTGATCTTACGCCCAACGGCGATACTACAGCCCCCACTCTGGAAGGTGATGATATCACAATTACCCTGCCCGGAACCGGTGATAATATCGCCGATGTAACCGATGGATCAGGTAATACCGATATCGGAATTATAGCGGTCGATGTTCAGGCCGATAATGGCGTGATCCATGTACTCAATAAAGTGATGATCCCAGACACTAACAATTAGTGTTGTTTACAAAAATGAAAAGGCGCTTCAGGAAATTGAAGCGCCTTTTTTTTGTCCCGCAGGCACATAACAATTTTGCTACACATCAAAATAAAAATGGTTAGCATACAAAATTGAAGGGTACACAACTAATCTTTTTTTTTGCCCCTGATAGATTGCATATTCGTAATCCCAAATCTTACCAAACTAGACTTACTTAAAATAAAAAACCCCGCATCATACCGCGGGGTTTTTTTATTGGACAAAATTGTTTTTCTAATCCTTAGCGCTTACCGATCTTCTTCTGCTCTTCAGCATTTTCCATCATCTGGCGCATCTTTTTCTGAAATCTATTTTCCTTTTTAGGTTTTTTCTTCTGTTCCTGCACCTGGGCATGAATCTTCGCTTCATCGAGTATAAAACGTTTAATGACAAGCATGATCGCAATGGTAATAAGGTTCGATACGAAATAATATAAACTCAATCCACTCGCATAATTATTGAAAAAGAACAACATCAGCAATGGAGAGAGGTACATTATGAACTTCATGTTGGGCATACCGGGTTGGGTTTGCATATTCTGTCCCGTGGTCATCATCATATAGAAAAAGATTGCCACAGAGGCCAGAATAGGAAACAGACTCACATGGTCCCCATAGAAAGGAATAGTAAACGGTAATTGTAATACGGTATCGTAAGATGACAAATCCTCTGCCCATAAAAACGATTTCTGTCTAAGCGCAAATGAGGTAGGGAAGAACATGAAAAGCGCATAAAATATCGGGAGTTGCAGTACCGCGGGGACACAACCACTCATGGGACTCACACCAGCCTTGTTGTAAAGCTTCATGGTCTCCTGCTGCTTCTTCATCGCATTGTCCTTATACTTTTCATTGAGTTCGGTGATCTCTGGTTTCAACACCTTCATCTTGGCCTGAGAGAGATACGATTTGTAGGTGACCGGAGACATTGCGATCCTCACCAATATCGTCATCACCACAATGGCGATCCCGAAAGGAAGAAAAGAACTAAGGAATCCGTAGAAAGGGGTAAATATGTATCTGTTTATCCATCCAAAAATTCCCCAACCATAAGGAATCGAATCTGCTATGGCAAGATCTTTATATTCCTCAAGCACTTCGATATCCGTAGGGCCATAATACCAGTGCATGGAATAGGCTAGTTCTCCCCCCTGCGCTTCTAATGGCATTCTACTACTATATTCTTTTGTGAATTTGACGTCCTTGCTCTCTTCTTCCACAAGATTTTTAGAATTGAGCTCAGCGGTTTCGAAAGGTGTCTTGGACGCGAGGATAGCACTGAAAAAGTGCTGCCGGTAAGACAACCAGGTAACTTGCTGCTCCGTTTCCTCATCATCACTACTTTCCGAGAGCTTGCTTATTTTCCCATCCTCGTGCTGATATGTTAGTCGGGTATAGCGATTCTCATATTGAACGCTTTTATCATGCCTGAAGCTTTTCTGATCCCATTTTAGACTGATAGGTGCCTGGTTATTTATGACACCGCTTAATCCCTGGCTCTTGATATTAAAGTCGACCAGATATTCTTCCGGTTTCATTTCGTAACGGTATTCCAAAAACTGGTTTGCCGATACTTTGGCCTTCATGGATAATACCTTGTTGCCGTTTTTTTCCGAAAGGGAAGGTTCGAAATAAAGTTCTTCTGTGTTCAACACCCGATTATCCTGGGTGGTAAATTCCAGTCCGAAGGAGGCATTTCCTTCCCTAACCAAATAAACCGGTATGGAATCATGATTCACGAATTTCTTCATCCTGGCCTCGGTTATCTGTCCGCCTTTATTGCTGATTTCGAGATATAGAACTTCGTTTTCGAGTACCGTGGTTCCCTCACTAGCCCTGGTGAAGGCAAAATTTCCAATTGAGTTTTGATATTGAGCAACCGCTACAGAATCCTGTAAATTAAGGGTTTGATTCTCTACAGGTACTTCGGGGATTTCTTCATCCTTTTCCTCCTTGGCTGCTGCTTCAATACGAGCCTGTTCAACCTTTTGGGCTTCGATCTCTTCAGGGGTAGGTTGTGTTTTATAAAACCAGAAAATGAGGATACCGAATATCAGTACAAAACCGATAATAGAGTTAATATCCAGTTTTTTTTCTTCCATTATTTTGGTTTAAAGGCATTTATTGTTTGCCGGGACATGAATTTGTCCAGAATATTTCAGTCTGCAAATATATGCCCAAATGGG
>JBDNAQ010000233.1:0-7056 GCA_039768345.1 Flavobacteriaceae bacterium | reverse complement strand
CGGGGTACTTATATAATAAATGTTGCCAGAGGAGGGCATCTGGTCGATGAAGACCTTATCGAAATGATAGACAGCGGGCATATCGGCGGAGCCTGTCTCGACGTATACCACCAGGAACCTTTGTCCGGGAAGCACCCTTTTTGGAAACACCCCAAAATACTAATGACCCCACATGTAGCCAGTGTATCGGATATACACGCAGTGGTACCACAGTTACTGGAAAATTATTTCAGATTCAGAAAGGGAGACCCCCTGCTCAATGAGGTATCAACACTTCGTGGTTATTAACTTTTTTATAAATCCGATATTTTGATTTCATTTAAGGAGAAAAATGCTCTAGTTTTGCAAGATTGGGGTTTTAGGAACCCCCGATCCTTAAAGATCATATCAACACTATCAATCAATAAGCCCCTGTAGAGTTGCGCACCGATTATATCGAAAAGACCCTTTACGATTACCAGGCAGAAGATTTGAACACCATTTTTTCCTATCTCGGTAAAAATGAACAGAACAAAAATCTTCTTTACCAATTACCCACAGGTGGTGGTAAGACCGTTGTATTTTCCGAAATCACCCGCCGTTTTATTCAGGAAACTGGTAAAAAGGTAGTGGTATTGACGCACCGCATAGAATTGAGCTTACAGACCTCAAATATGCTTACTGGTTTCAATGTTAAGAACATGATTATCAACAGCGATGTAAAAGAACTCCGCGATGATGATCAATATCTCTGCTTTGTTGCCATGGTGGAAACGCTCAATAATAGATTACAGGAGGATATGGTAGAGCTCAATAGCGTAGGATTGGTAATCATCGATGAAGCTCATTATAATTCATTCCGAAAGCTATTTAAGTATTTTGAGAAATCTACCATCCTGGGCGTCACCGCAACTCCGCTAAGTTCGAATATAAAACTCCCCATGAAGGATCACTATCAAAAACTTATCGTGGGAGAGTCTATAGAGTCCTTGATCCAAAAAAAGTTTCTTGCCAAAGCCAATATGTATAGCTATGATGTTAGCCTTCGGTCGCTTAAATTAGGGATCAATGGAGACTATACAGTAAAGTCTTCCGACGAGCTTTACGGAAATTTGAATATGCTTAATAAACTCGTAGGCGCATATGAAGAAGTGGCTAAAGGCACCAAAACATTGATCTTTAACAACGGGATCAGCACTTCGAAATATGTTTATGAAGCATTTAAAAAGGCTGATTACCCCATAAGGCATCTCGATAATAAAAATACCGCTTCGGAAAGGCGTGAAATACTAAATTGGTTTTCAGAAACGCCCGATGCGATACTTACATCGGTGAGTATCCTAACTACAGGATTTGATGAGCCAAGCGTTGAGACAGTCATTCTGAACCGGGCTACGCGCTCGTTGACACTTTATTTTCAAATGATCGGACGAGGTTCCAGGGTATTACCACAAAAGGGAGAATTCACGGTAGTTGATCTTGGGAATAATGTGGCCAGATTTGGTATGTGGGATTCACCTATAGATTGGCAGGAGATCTTCCACTTCCCCGATTTCTATCTGTCGAATATTAAGAATGATGAGGATATTGAAAAGGAATTCATATATGAAATGCCTCCAGAGCTCAGGGCTCAATTCAGCCGATCCAAGGATATCACCTTCGACGTAAAGGAAGAGTACAAAAAAGTTTTTGCACAGGGACTGAGGTCTAAAACTGTACTTGAAAGAAGTATTGAACAACACGCACGGATTTGTGTGGAGAATAGTGAAGATGTTTTTGACGCACGACTCCTGGCTAAACAACTGAAAGACGAAATAGCATATCGTGTCAGGCAATACTCTTACTGCATAATGAACAATACCAAGAACTACAAGGAATGGCTCGAAGAGGATTACGAACGCAAATTGCGACTGAGTATTTCCCAAAAATTCGCAGCTAAGATGTAGTAAATGTCTGCGAAACCGGAAAAATTACTGGTGATCGGCCATGGATGGCCCGAACCGCTGGCCACGGCGGCAGGCAAAAGAATGCTTCAGCTGCTTGAGTTTTGGAAAGACCTGGGAACGACAATAATATTTGCCTCTGCCGCAAGCAAGACAGAGTTTAGTTATGATCTAGGTCAACTGGGAATACAGGAAATCCCGATCAGCCTGAATAATGAATCCTTCGATCTGATGATCGCCGAGCTGAATCCTGATATAGTGATGTTCGATAGATTTATGACCGAAGAGCAGTACGGATGGCGAGTGGCCGAACAACTACCGAACTGTATTCGCATATTAAATACCGAAGATCTTCATTCCTTGCGAGAGGTGCGCAGAGCCCACCTCAATCAATCTCAGGCCGATTTAAGTAAAGAATGGCTCAAAGCCGACATAACCAAGCGGGAGCTGGCAAGTATATATAGATCTGACCTCAGCTTTGTGATATCTTCCTACGAAGTATTTTGGTTACAGGAGCATGCTGGGGTTTCAATGGAATTGCTGTTCTACCTTCCCTTTATGTACAATCCTTTGGGAATGTCAGCAAAAGCCAATATTCCTGGATTCGAAGAACGAAAGGATTTTGTTTTTGTGGGAAACGGGAAACACAAACCTAATCTCGACGCGATAGAGTGGTTAAAAGATGATCTTTGGCCAGAGATTAGAAAAGAACTACCCCAGGTTAGTGTCCATGTTTATGGGGCTTACCTGCCCGAAAGAATCCTGAAGTTAAATGATCCGGATTCAGGTTTCCTGGTACATGGGTGGGTAGAAGATATTCAGGGTGTTTTGCTAAACACCAGGATAAACCTCGTACCATTGCGTTTTGGAGCTGGCCTTAAGGGCAAACTTGTTGAAGCCATGAGATGTGGAACGCCCAGTATAACCACACAAATTGGTCTGGAAGGGATTTTAAAAGAAAACGAAATGCGCAATTCGGCTATTGAAGAAAATAGGGACTTTGTAGAAAAGGCAGTCCGAATCTATTGTGAAAAACAGGAATGGGAAGAACATCAGGTTGCAGAAATTAAAATATTTGACAAATTATTTGAGAAGCAAATACATTATTCAAAATTGAAAGACCATATAGCTTATCTATTTGCTCACCTTGAGGACCATCGTCTAAAGAATGTGATGGGGCAAATACTACAGCATCAGACTATGAAAAGTACTAAGTATATGGCCAAATGGATAGAGGCAAAGAATAAGGCTTGAGTATCGAGATCACCCTAACAGACAGTTGCTGCGATAAGAACAAAGGAAGATAAAGGTATGAGTAGATCGATTATCTTTAGTTTAATAAATAGAAACAGATGAAAAAAGCGAATTGGAAGTCAGCTGGAGATTTTAAGGATATCACATATAGTAAAAGCGATGGAGTGGCCAGGATTGCTTTCAACCGGCCTGAAGTGCGCAATGCATTTAGGCCTCAGACCACAGCTGAACTTTATAAAGCCTTTTATGATGCGCAGGAAGACACCTCTATAGGTGTGGTTCTTTTGACTGCTGAGGGTCCTTCTCCTAAAGATGGTGTGTATTCTTTTTGTAGCGGTGGCGATCAAAAAGCCCGTGGTCATAAAGGGTATGTAGGTGAAGATGGGTACCACAGGCTTAATATTCTTGAGGTACAAAGACTTATCCGATTTATGCCCAAAGTTGTCATTGCCGTGGTTCCCGGTTGGGCTGTGGGTGGCGGCCATAGTTTGCATGTGGTCTGTGATCTGACACTGGCCAGCAAGGAACATGCACTGTTTAAACAAACCGATGCAGATGTGACCAGTTTTGACGGCGGTTATGGATCGGCTTATCTGGCCAAAATGGTAGGACAGAAAAAGGCCAGGGAGATTTTTTTTCTAGGTCGTAGTTATACAGCACAGGCGGCCTATGAAATGGGAATGGTAAACGCCGTCATTCCACATGAGGAATTGGAAGAGACTGCCTATGAATGGGCCCAGGAGATCCTATCAAAGTCACCCACCTCGATAAAAATGCTAAAATTTGCAATGAACCTGACAGACGATGGTATGGTCGGTCAGCAGGTATTTGCAGGAGAGGCAACACGTTTGGCATATATGACAGACGAAGCGAAGGAGGGGCGGGATGCCTTTTTGGAAAAGCGCAAACCCAATTTCGGAAAAGATAAATGGATTCCTTAGTTAAGGAACACAGGTAAGGCGCGATACCCCATACCAAAAAGAGCCCTGTCTTTCGATCAGGACTCTTTTACGAGAACACTATATGAAAATGAAAAAATTAACTCTTTTTGTTAATTACACTGTAAACATACGTCGGAAGTTGACCTGACAGAAATTATTGTTGTGAGGAGGCCCAGTTTTGTGGTAAAATGTCGGAAAATTGATATCTGGGAAAAAAGACTTTGCAAATCAGGGCAATGCCGACAGGATATCGCTTAAAAAGGTGTTTTCATCGAAGAATGGCGATTCAGCCAGTCCTGTACGGACAATAACCAGCTCTTTTGAAGGAATTATATACACTCGTTGGCCCTGATGGCCATTCGCAGAGTATAGGTCTTTAGGTACATCAGGATATTTACCCTGGGCATTGAGCCAAAAATGAGCACCATATTTTCCTTCAGAATGATCGGTAGGTTGAGTCACATAATCTACCCATGCGGGTTCGAAGACTATTTCACCCTGCCAATTTCCCTTATTGAGATATAATAATCCAAATCTGGCCCAGTCGGCCGTACTGGCCCAGCCATAGGAAGACCCTACGTAGTTACCTGCCATATCGGTCTCAATGATCATACTATGCATGCCAATCTTGTCGATTAATTGCTGGTAAGGGTAGTTGAGGTAGTCTTGATAACTATTGAACCTGCTTCGCAACATCTTGGAAAGAAGATTGCTTGTACCTGAGGAGTAGTTCCAAACTTGTCCTGGTACTTCAATCGCTTTTTTCCCTGCTTGGATAACCCCCATGTCACCTTCGAGAAACAACATTCGGGTCACATCTGAAATACCGCTATAGTCTTCGTCCCATTCCAGGCCACTTTGCATTCTCAATAAGTCGTTGAAAGTGATTATTTTTCTATCATCGTTCTGCCAGGTATCCCAGCCGGTAGGCTGATTTATATCGATTTTTCCCTGAGATTCGAGGATACCATAAAGCGTGGCCAGTATACTTTTTGTCATAGACCACCCAAGAATTGGGGTATCACGGTTAAACCCTGAAGTATATCGCTCTGCGATTAATTTATTCTTGTAGACAACCATTACCGTCCGTGTCCTGGATTCCTGGTTATCAGCAAAGAAATTTTCCAAAACACTTTCAAGCTTATTATAATGGATTTCGGAAAATGTGGTATCGATCGCAGGAGCATGTCCAAATGGAAAAGGTGCCGGATCCTTAATCAAATTCCTTACCGGCCTAACGGGACTGGCCGAATATCGGTCCTCATCATTTAATAATACGGAACCCAGGCCTTCAAAATAAATTGCTTTCCGCTTCATCAGTCCAAAAACACTGGCAGTCGCAGATTTATCCCTGATATCTACATCGGTGTTGGCTAACTTAATAAGTGGAACTTCATGATCATTATCTGTCACAGATTTGGCAGTTCTATTGGCAATAAAAACGGTTGAGGCCATATTTTTAGCGGCATATCCCGAAATAATATTGAGTTTTGGGAACTGAAAAGCTAGAGTGATGATCAATATGATGACCACTAGCAGCATGCTACGTTTTAGATATTTCATCGATGGTATATAATTATAACTTGTCTCAATATAAAAATTTGAATTAATTTGTTCTATGAATATTCGGACTTACTCTTTATTTTTTTTCTTTTTTCTTTTTGTAACGGTGAATTGGTTAAGCAGCTGTGAACGGGAGGTTGCTATAAGTGATCGGGCCTTATATGATATACAATGTGGAAGTTGCCACATACCTCCTCAGATCGAGGATTTACCCAGGACGATATGGGAAAAGAATATTTTGCCCGAGATGGCTGTGAGAATGGGCATTAAGGTGGCGGGTTATAACCCTCTAAAAGGCCTTTCATATGATGAACAGGAAGCTGTTTTAAAAACGGGCATTTATCATCCGGGGCCGGGAATCAAGGAAGAGGAGTGGAGCCGATTACGCGATTATATTCTGGCGCTGGCACCAGATTCTTTGCCAAATACTCCCAAGACTAATTCTCATAAACTTTCAGGTTTTGACGAAAAACCTCTACATATCGATGCTGTTCCCGGCTCCAAAAACATCACATTTCTGGAGTATGAAAAAGATGGGGGCACATTGCTAATAGCCGATCTTCAGGGCGAATTGATACGCTACAATGTTGAAAAGCAAACCGAAGAACTATTGGGCCGGTTTCAAAACCCGATCGTATCCTATTCGGAAGCTCCTCAACGGATTTATGCCACCAGCATCGGGCAACTAAACCCTACTGAAATACCTAGCGGACAGTTGTTTAAAAAGAGCGAAGCGGGCTTTTCGCCCAGGAGCGATCTGCTTCACAGGCCTGTACACATGTTGGTTGCAGATTTAGATAAAGATGGGATTGAAGAAGTGGTGATAAGCGAATTCGGAAACCTGGCAGGGAGGCTCTCGTTATTTAAGGACAATGGAGAGGGTGAAATGCAAAAACAGGTACTGCTAGAACAGCCGGGATGTATCAGGGTGATCGACAGGGATATGAACGGGGATGGCAAAACCGATCTGGTAGTCCTCACGGCACAGGGAGATGAAGGAATAATTATACTGTATCAGGAGGAGCCGTTGGTCTTCCGGGCCGAGAAAGTGCTTAGATTCAGTCCGGTTTATGGAAGCAGTTGGTTCGATTTATTGGATTATGAAGGTGACGGTGATCTTGACATTATCACGGTAAATGGGGATAACGCCGATAAGTCTTATGTTCATAAGCCATACCATGGATTTCGAATTCATTTAAACAATGGGCAGAACAAATTTGAAGAGGCTTTCTTTTATCCCATGAATGGTGCTACAAGGGTAGTGGGCGATGATTTTGATCAGGACGGCGATATGGATTTCGCGCTGGCGGCAACTTTTCCGGACTACGAGAAAGATCCTCTCTTGTCATTTATCTTCCTGAAGAACGAAGAATCCG
>JBDNAQ010000025.1:0-16726 GCA_039768345.1 Flavobacteriaceae bacterium | reverse complement strand
GCAAGACAACCAAATTTTCTGGGTAGTCTGGGAATCTATTTTGACAATCGTGCCTTCGATGGCTTCCTTTCGGCAAATCATACCGGAAAAAAGTTTGCGGCCGATAATAATACCATCGAGCTGGAAGCGATTACGATCATGCGTCTGGGAGTGGGTTATTCTTTCGACTTAGGGGAGAATAATGAATCTTTACGTCTTGGTGTATCAGTTTTCAATTTATTTGATGATGCAGGTGTAACCGAGGGGGATCCCCGTAATGTAGGTCAAACTGAGGAGGCGTTCTTTTTTGGCCGGCCAATCCTTCCTCGCCGTTACTTTGTTACAGCGACGTTCAATTTTTAGTTATTTTGAGTTTATTTGTTAGCTAGAATGCATTGATTATTGGATCAATGCATTCTTCTTTATATTGTCACAATGATTCACGAACAACTGATCAAGAGATCCAAAGAGATACTTAATGAAAATTTTAAGGAACCGGGTTTTACTTTGCCAAGCCCGGGACTATATCCATTTCAATGGAACTGGGATTCCGGACTCATAGCCATAGGATATGCCAACTACGATATGGAACGCGCCCAAAAAGAGATTCAAACATTGTTGGATACTCAATGGAAAAATGGCTTTATCCCCCATATCATTTTTCATCGCGAAAGTGAAACGTATTTTCCCGGGCCTGATTTTCACCAGGCATCCCTGCATCCTGATGCAACACCCAAATACAAGACAACCGGAATGATCCAACCGCCGGTGATCGGCTTTGTTTTAAAAGAGATCTATGAAAGAGCCGATGATAAGAAAAAAATTCTTGAGTTTATCGGCAAGAGCATCGATAAGGTATTTCATAATCATCAATATATATATGGTAACCGGGATCCCTGGGATGAAGGCTTAGCCTATATTTATCACAACTGGGAGTCGGGGACCGATAATTCGCCCATTTGGGACACCATATGGGATAACCTGGATTCACCCCGATATACCTTTGAACGCAGAGATACCGCACAGGTAGATGCCAGCCAAAGACCTTCAAATCGGGAATATGATCATTACCTCGCCATAATCGACCTTGCTAAAAAGTTTAATTATGACGATGCAAAAATCGCAGAATTCTCTCCGTTTTTAGTACAGGATCCTTTGTTCAATGCACTCCTGATAAAATCCAATGATGCATTGATTGATTTGTATAAACTCTGTGGATCTGGTGAGAACAAAATTAAACAACTCGAAAAGTGGCAGGAAAAGAGTATCAAAAACTACGAGTCTAAATTCTACGATAAGGAACTTGGGGGCTATGTTCACTACGACCTGAGAAATAAGCGGAGTATCAGGATGCTTACCTCTTCATCTTTTGTTGCCCTTTTTGCAGGCATTCCCGATAAAGAAAGAGCAGTGGGTATGGCACAGCTTCTGGAGCAGCGATTCGGTGGTAAAGATCGTTACTTGTGTGCCTCCTTTGATCCACAACATGAAAAATACGATCCCAGACGTTATTGGCGAGGACCAGTATGGATCAACATAAATTGGATGCTCTATCACGGATTAAAGTCTTATGGAATGCGCAGTCTAGCCGAACAAATCAAATCAGATTCACTGGAACTTGTAGAAAAATATGGATTTTATGAGTATTTTGATCCCAGGAGATCCAATGAGATCGGGGACAATGGCGGATACGGAGGAGCAAACTTTTCATGGACCGCATCCTTATTTATAGACTTCTTAATGAGAGACAGCTAAAACCATCTTTATGAACTGGATAGACTACACCATTATTGTCGTATACCTCCTCGGATTCCTGAGCCTGGGATATATATTTAAAGAAAATAAGGATTCTGGTGACTATTTCCTTGGGGGCAGGAGTATGGGATGGATCCCTTTAAGTCTATCTACCATGGCTACGCAACTCTCGGCCATCAGCTTTATTTCCGCCCCGGCCTTTGTAGGAGTGAAACCCGGAGGGGGATTGCAGTGGTTGACCTTTGAATTTGGTGTTCCCCTGGCGATGGCATTTCTCCTGGTTGCCATAATTCCTTCGCTATATAAAGCAGGTATTGTTAGTATCTATGAATATTTGGAACGGCGTTTCGATGCTTCTTCCAGACTTTTGATCAGTTTCGTATTTCAGATCAGTCGTTCTGTGGCGACAGGGGTTATGGTCTATACTATGGCCCTGATCCTGCAAGCTACCACAGGGATCAGTTTTTGGATATCCGTATTGCTGATCGGAATTATTACCCTGGTCTATTCTTTTCAGGGTGGTATGCGCGCTGTCATCTGGGGCGATGTCATTCAAATGCTGATCCTCTTCCTGGGGATTGTGATCTGCCTCGCCTACGGCCTCAGTGAACTCGGTGGCTGGGATAATTTCCTGACCCAGGTGGATAGCGACAGACTAACCGCTGTGGATTTTTCAAAATGGGGTTTCAACAATGCCGACAATAATGACGAATTCGGTTTCTGGCCGATGGTGATCGGCGGCTTCTTTCTCTACGCATCGTATTACGGAACCGACCAGACCCAGACCCAGCGGATGCTTTCTGCCAAAGGTCTACCCACGATCAAAAGCCTTCTTATGGCTAACGGGCTTTTCCGCTTTCCGGTAACCCTGACCTATTGTATCATGGGTTTGATCATCGGTACATTATTAATGACAGACCTCAGTTTTCAGGAACAGATCTCCGAGGTCTATGCTGCTAATATAGATAGCCTGGAAGGAAAGAAAGAAGACCTGATGGTTCCGGTTTTTATCATTAAATATCTTCCCAATGGCGTTATCGGGATATTGCTGGTAGCGATCATGTCGGCTGCCATGTCGTCGCTTAGTTCCACGGTGAATTCGCTCTCAGCAGTCACCATCGAAGACTTTGTTAAACGTTTTAAAACCGACATGTCAGACAAGCAATATGTAAGCTATTCCAGGATCACTTCCATATTCTGGGGCCTCATTTGTCTCTTTTTTGCCTTCTTTGCGGGTAATATAGAAGGGACGGTAATCGAGGTGATCAACAAAGTGAGTTCGGTCTTTTACGGGCCTATTTTGGCAGCATTCATGCTTGCCCTGCTCACTAAACGAACACACGCCCTGGGCGCCAACATAGGAATTTTAGCCGGTGTATTGTTCAATATGTATCTATGGTTATATGTACCAGAGGTCTTTTGGTTCTGGTGGAATGCCATCGGCTGTTTAATTACCCTTTCGGTAGCCTATCTCTTTAGTGTAATGGTTCCTTTGAAAACGAAAGAAGGCATCAAAGTGACGTATTATTTTGCCTGGAAAGAAGTGGCAATATTGGCCGGCTACTTTATACTTATTGTACTTATTTCTATCGGGTTGAAAAATTGGCTTAGCCCTTAACAGGATTTAAAATGGAGGAACTCATTCGCCGTATCTATCCCGACCACTCTGATGAAGTACTGGGAGGGATTTCGGCTTTAAAGGAGAAATACTATGGTAAGTTCAATACAAGTTCGTCGAACGGGCTTACCGAAAAAGACCGGATCCTGATTACTTATGGAGACGGGATTAAGGAAAAAGGCAGACCACCTTTGGCTGTGTTGAAAGAGTTTGCCGACCGGGACCTTAATAAATGTATCAGCGCGGTTCACCTTCTGCCCTGTTTTCCTTATTCTTCAGACGATGGATTTAGTGTTATTGATTATTATAATATCGATCCGGAACTCGGCAATTGGGAGGATATTGACCAGCTCGGAGAGCAGTTCGATTTAATGTTCGATGCCGTGGTAAATCACATATCAAAGAAATCCGAGTGGTTCCAACAGTTTCTAGCAGGAAAACCGGAGTACTCAGGATATTTTATAGAATCGGATCCTGAAGCGGACTATAGTATGGTGGTACGCCCCCGCGCCCTGCCTCTGCATCACCCTTTTACGAAAAAAGGGGAAGAGGTCTATATCTGGACCACATTTAGCGAAGACCAGATAGATCTGAACTATGCCAATTACAAGGTATTTCTTCATATACTCGATGTACTGCTCTTTTATGTTTCAAAAGGATCGAGATTCATCAGGTTAGATGCGATAGCCTTTCTGTGGAAGGAGCCGGGAACTTCCTGTATCCATCTCGAACAAACCCATCTTGTTATCCAGGCGTACAGAAGAGTCC
This sequence comes from Flavobacteriaceae bacterium, assembly GCA_039768345.1. GTDB lineage: Bacteria > Bacteroidota > Bacteroidia > Flavobacteriales > Flavobacteriaceae > JAHEJJ01. The sequence continues at coordinate 12,606 of JBDNAQ010000025.1, read as the reverse complement.
TGGAAGAACTTGCACCTCATGCGGTGATCATTACCGAAACCAATGTACCGCATAATGAAAACGTCTCTTACTTTGGAAATGGTAAGAACGAGGCCCATATGGTGTATAATTTTACGCTGCCACCATTATTGGCGTATTCCATCCACCAGCAAGATGTAAAAATTTTGACCAACTGGGCCCGGAGTCTGAAATTACCTGGAGACAAAGTCTGCTTTTTTAATTTTACCGCCAGTCATGACGGTGTAGGGGTACGTCCGCTTCAAGGGATCATTTCCCAGGATGAGATCGCTGAATTAGGAGAGATTGTGCTGCGGCACGGCGGATTTGTTTCCTATAAAGCCAATGAAGATGGTTCCCAATCTCCTTATGAACTGAATTGCAATTATATGGATCTAATAACAGATCCACATTGGTCTGAAGATCTCAGAGTCAGGCGTTTTTTACTCACCCAATCGGTGATGCTGACCATGCCCGGTGTACCCGGGATATATTATCATTCGCTGCTGGGTTCCGAAAACGACAGAGAGGCGGCGATAGAGAGCGGAATTAACAGACGGATAAATCGAAAAAAGTTAGAACTCAGTGAACTTCGGGATTCCCTGAGCCGGAAAGGTAGTTTACGCAACCGTATTTTTGAACGCTATTCTCAAATGTTGGAGGTTAGGGGGAATGAAGCTGTTTTTAACCCATTTGGTACAGCTGAATACAGTTGCGAAGATGAGGTTTTTATCATTAGACGAGAAAGAGGCGAAAGTGTTGTATTTGCCATCCATAACTTTTCGGATAAGGAGGTTGGTATAAGAAGTTTGAATGGTTCATACAAGGATATACTAAGCGGGAAAAGCTGGGATTCTGATCAAAAGATCATTCCAGCATTCGGATTTGTCTGGTTAAAAAAACTATTGTAGATGAAATATCTATTGATTCCCGATAAGTTTAAAGGTTCCCTTACGGCTCAGGAGGTGATCGATGCGCTAAGCAGTGGAATCCGAAAAGCTGACCCGGGAGCCGTGCTCCATAGTGCGCTGGTATCGGATGGTGGAGATGGCTTTCTCGAATCTATCAGTCATTATGGCGAGTACGAAAGGGTAGTATGTGAGGCCCGTAATCCACTGGGAAAAACTATTGATGCTTCTTATCTCTACGAGGAGGCCACCGATTCGGCTTATATCGAAATGGCACAAACTGCCGGTCTTGTGCTCATAGAAGAATCAGACCGAAGTCCTATGATCAGCTCTACATATGGGACAGGAATGCAGATCAGGCACGCCCTTGAAAAAGGAGCCAGGAATCTTTTTATCGGTCTTGGCGGAAGCGCCACCAATGATGCCGGGCTCGGTATAGCGGCGGCGATGGACTATCGATTCCTTGATAGTGAAGGGCGGGTACTGGCGCCTGAAGGTCAAAATCTTTCCAGGATTGCCAGGATTCAAAAACCTGAGGATGAATCATTATATGCAGATGCAAAAATATACGCCATCAACGATGTGAATAATCCTCTCTTTGGCCCGCAAGGCGCGGCACATGTATATGCTGCCCAAAAAGGTGCTAAGGCTGATGACATTCGCTTGCTCGACAAAGGCTTGAGAGATTTTGATATGTTGGTAAAAAGGGAGATGGGAAAAAGTTATGCCAGTATTCCCGGAGCAGGAGCTGCCGGCGGAACAGCCTATGGATTGATGTGTTTTCTGGGGGCGCGTTTTCTAAGCGGGACAGAATTTGTTTTAAACGTTGCCCGAGTAAACGAGATACTGACGAAAAATTCAATCGACTATATTATAACAGGGGAGGGGAAAATAGATGATCAGACCCTGAGTGGAAAACTAATTCATGGAGTGCTGGAACTAGGAGGGTCTTATAAGATTCCTGTCATTGCCGTATGTGGGATAATGGATACCGAAAATGATAGTCTTATAGCCGGAGGTCTGAGTACGGTGATCGAAGTTCGCGATACTTCCCGGTCGTTAGCTTATAATATGGAAAATGCTGCCACCCTTGTAGCCGGAGCTATTTATGACTTCTTTCAAAATAAAATAGGTTGAGAGATTACTTCAGCTAGTTATTCGATGGTGATCGATGCCCTGTACTCTTGTACGATGGCAAAATATCCCAGGGCAAATTCGTCCGGACGCTCTACATTATCCAGAATATTAATATTATCCAAACCGGTAATGTCAAAGACATTTCCACGTGCGGTCGCTACCGGTGTCTGAAATGGCCCCTGTTGACCTTCTGTTTGTTCTATCAGCAGATCCATATAATTGAAAAAATTCTTATCTGCCCCCAGGAGACTCACTTCTAAAACTGTGCCCGGTTCAAATTCCTGGTCATAGAAGTACGAAAAGGAAAACTGCTGGCCCTGAAAGAATTGATCTTCTGTGGTAAGGAACTCGTTAAAACCAAAGTCGAATACATAAAAGTCATCACGATCCGGATTATCCGTAAAGGTCACGATAAGTTCGGTTTCTTCATCCCCGAACAAGGTTCCGTCGCCGATTTCCAGATTGTCGATGGGCACCGATGGAACATACCTGGTCTGTGCCGCATATCTGCGCCCCTGGTGGGGAATGATCAATGTGTATAGAACATCAACTTCAGTTGCACTTACGGGAATTCGCTGATCATTATCAAAGCTTGGATCAGGGATATATATACCGGAACCGGGAGATTCCTCTGCAAGACTCGATACGGCAGTGCCAGTGAGGATTCCTTCGTCATCAAAAACTTCCGAGATGATAGTAATATTGTCATCTGCACTGGTGATTGGGATCTGGTCGAAAAAACCACTGGTGAGGTTCAGCCTCACAACAACAGGGATAAATTGTTCGTCGATATCTACCCTCATCAATGCATTAACCACCAGTCGGGGTTCCTCTTCCGGAACTTCAACCTCAATGACGTCCTCACAGCCGAAACTCAGCAGAAGGATGGTTAAACAATACCATGGAATTTTTTTCATATTCAATATTTTCAAAATAATCCTTCTCATTCTCTTCTTATCACTTTTTATCCGAACTCCTGTTTGATGGTAAAATTCCCCAGTGGGAATATATCAGACCACTTAAGGTTGTCCATCAACTGTTTGCTATCGAGATCGGTAACAGGTATTTCCTCAAAAAAGTTGTTATTATATGAAGCAATTATCCTGACCTGTAATAAAGGATCAGCCGCGACTGCTCGGGTTAGTCCCTCCACCATAAGCCTGGATGAATCTGATGGAGTGTCAACATCGGTCACTTCCTCACAGGATATAAATATGAGGATCGATAAAACCATATATGGAAGATCACGCCAGCGCATCTAAAAACTAAAATTATAGGTTACCGAGGGAACGATTCCAAAAATCGATGTTTTGATCGCTTCGTTTACCCCTGTATCATTATTTTGTCTGAAATTAATCGAGGCGGCATTCATCCGATTATAAATATTGTAAATACTAAAGACCCACTCCGATTTCCAGCTGGTATCAGGATTCTTTTTCCTGGGTGTAAGTGTTGCCGCTATATCCAGACGGTGGTAATCAGGCAACCTTTCCTGATTACGAAGTCCGTAGAAGGGCACTACCAGGCCTTCGAATTCGAATTGCCCAACTGGATAATTGGTTGGTTGGCCGGTCTGGTAAATAAAATTACTGTTTAGGCGCCATTTCCTGTTGATTTCATAACTGCCATAAAGGGAAATATCATGTGTTTTATCGTAGGGTGTACTATACCATTCTCCAAAGTTAATCCCGGTCTCCAGATTGCTGCGTCCATTGTCTGCCACGGGAGGCCTGCCAGGGGTACGCTGTTCCGATCGGGAGAGGGTATAGGCGAGCCAGCCCTTGAACCTCCCTTCGTTCTTGCGAAACAATATCTCTAAACCATAGGCCCGTGCTTCACCGTTGAGAATAACCTGCTCAATGGCGTTGTTGGCAATGAGGTTGGCACCATCTATATAGTCGATCCGGTTTTGTATGTCTTTATAAAAAATTTCGGTTTCCAGGCTATAGGCACCATCTTTTATATTGCGGAAATAACCCAGCGCATACTGGTCCAGGAGCTGTGGCTCTATCCAGGGTCCGCTCGGGGTCCATACATCAAGCGGGGTGGGAGAACTGGTATTCGACAACAGGTGCAGGTATTGTGCCATCCTGTTATAACTGGCCTTAATCGAGTTGTCATCATTTAATGCATAGGCCAGGGAAATGCGTGGTTCGAGGTTGAAAAAATCTTTGAGCGTAGAACCACGACCCGGGTTGATGGTATCGATTGGTGTTGCCTCCTGATAGACCAACTGGAAAGGATCGAATACAACTGGCTGATCGTTTTCATAAACGAAAAGTTCGTCTTGTCCCAGCCGTGAAAAAAGGCTGGCCCTGAGACCATATCCCAGGCTTAGATTTTCAGTGATTTTATGCTCCACATCCACGTAGGCTGCCGCTTCATTAGCATACTTTTTTATGAGCTGGTCTTCAAGAATACCCGAGTCAGGATTATTTGGTTCGATCCTGCCCGGATTAAAAATATAGTAGATGTTATTAATGCCATAATTCATCTGAAAATTATCGCCTATATAATGTTTCAGATCGTACTTTACATTAAAGTTTTGTATCCCGGAGTTCCACTTAAACCCGACAAAATCGAGTTCCAGTCCGTAGTAATAGTCCGAATATATCAAAGAAAGATTGGAGAATAATTTATTGGAGAACAAATGGTTCCAGCGAAAATTGACAAAGGCGTTACCATAGATATTTACAAATTGTTCACTGATACTGAATTTGTCCCGCCCGAAATAACCCGAGAGGTAAATATTGTTATTATCATTGATCTTATAGTTCAGTTTGGTGTTAAGGTCGTAGAAGCTTGCCGAATTATCGATATCGATAATAGGCAGAAACAACTGTGCATAGGAGGCGCGTCCACCGATAAGAAAGGAAGCCTTGTCTTTAACAATGGGTCCCTCCGCCAGGAGTCGGCTTGCCACGGCTCCAATACCCCCGCTCATTTTAAATTCCTTGCTGTTTCCTTCTTTTTGAAAAATTTCAAGTACAGATGAAACCCTGCCACCATAGCGAGCTGGAATCCCTCCTTTATAAAGCTTTACATCTTTGATGGCATCGGGGTTAAAGACCGAGAAAAAACCGAAAAGATGCGATGAATTGAAAATGATGGCCTCGTCGAGCAAAATTAAATTCTGATCTGCTGCTCCCCCGCGTACATTAAATCCTGAGGATGCCTCACCTGCACTGGTAACTCCGGGTAGCAAAACGAGCGATTTAATCACGTCGGATTCACCCAGTACGACCGGTATATCTTTTATGGTCTGGACCGAGAGCGTATTGACACTCATCTGGGGTTTTCGGATATCGATCTTTTTCGATTGATCTGTTACCACCACCTCTTCCAATTGTTCGGCTTCTTCAGACATCTGGAAATTGATTTTCAGGTTTTGGTTCAGACTGATCGTCCTTATGATATCCTGATATCCCAGTGATGTTACCCGAATTTCATAGACGCCCTCGGGCAGGGTGATGGAATAAAATCCGTATTCATTGGTAGTTACGCCTGTGCGGGGCTCGGAGACCAGCAAAGATACCCCGATTAGATTTTCGTTACTGGAGCCTTCGGTTATCGTTCCACTTAGGGTGTATCGTTGTTGGGCGTGTAGCTGAAAAAAGAAAGAAATGAGAATCGGCAATAAGAGTTGCCTGGCAGGTTTACTCATTTAACGAAGTTTATTTAAATATAGATAAACAGACAAAGACATGGTTGCCCGCTTTTGAAAAATAACATGGAATTAACAATGAAACTCCTTTAGATGTGGCCCCTTTACAGCTTTTCCAGAATATCGTTGAGCGTAATGCTAGGTCTCATGGCTTTTGAAACCAGGTCCAGGTCTGGTTTGTAATAGCCGCCAATGCTTTGTGGCGTACCCTGAGCGTTCAATAACTCTGTAAGAATATGTTCTTCTTTTTGTTCAAAAGAGCGGGCGACTTCGGAAAATATTTCTTTTAATTCCGCATCCTTATCCTGAAGGGAAAGCGCTTTGGCCCAATAATAACCGAGATAAAAATGACTACCCCTCGTATCGAGTTCCCCTACTTTACGTGAGGGAGAACGATTATTGTCGAGAAACTCCTCTGTGGCTTCATCTAAAGCTTCAGACAACACAACAGCTTTGTTGTTGCTGTATTTTTCACCATAAAATTCGAGTGATACTCCGAGTGCCAGGAATTCTCCCAGCGAATCCCATCTGAGGTGTCCTTCCTCTAAGAATTGCTCCACGTGCTTAGGGGCTGATCCGCCGGCGCCGGTTTCAAATAGCCCGCCTCCATTCATAAGAGGAACAATGGATAGCATTTTGGCACTGGTGCCAACCTCAAGGATGGGAAAGAGATCGGTTAAATAGTCTCTCAGCACATTGCCGGAAACCGAGATAGTATTCTCGCCTTTTTTGATCCTTTCAAGTGTGTGTTTTGTAGCCTCAACTGGTGAGAGGATCCTCAGATCAAGTCCGGCTGTATCGGCTTCGGCCAGATATGTATTTACTTTTTTGATCAGTTCGGTATCGTGTGAACGCTGTTCATCGAGCCAAAAGATGGCCGGAGTCTGAGACATTCTCGCGCGTTTCACGGCGAGTTTCACCCAATCCCTGATAGGAGCATCCTTTACCTGGCACATCCTCCATATATCTCCCGCTTCAACCGCGTGTTCCATAAGTACGGAGTTGTCTTTGATGTTTACCACCCTAAGCTTTCCTTCTGTCGGGATTTCGAAGGTTTTGTCGTGAGAACCATATTCTTCAGCTTTCTGAGCCATAAGCCCAACATTAGGGACAGTTCCCATGGTAGCGGGGTCAAAAGCACCGTGTTCTTTACAGAAATCGATAGTGGCCTGGTAGATTCCGGCATAGCTGCTATCGGGGATTACGGCTTTGGTATCCTGAAGTTTGCCGTCTGCATTCCACATTTGACCACTGCTGCGGATCATCGCCGGCATTGAGGCATCGATGATGACATCACTGGGTACGTGAAGGTTAGTAATGCCTTTTTCCGAGTTTACCATCGCCAGATCGGGGCCATCGGTCAGGGCTTTTTTAATATCGTTTTCGATACACATCTTTTTCCCTTTGGGAAGCTTTTTAATATCTTCCAGAAGGTTCTCAAGCCCTTCTCGGGAACTGATTCCCAATTCCTCAAAAGTATCGCTATATTTCTCGAAGACCTCCTCGAAATATGTTTCCAGCACATGACCGAAAATGATGGGATCGGACACCTTCATCATGGTTGCTTTCAGGTGGATCGAAAACAAAACACCAGCATTTTTGGCCTCCCGTATTTGGTCTTTGAGGAATTCCAACAAGGCATTTTTACTCATTACAGTGGCGTCGACAATTTCCCCTTCCAGTACAGCGACCTTTTCTTTTAAAATCTCTACTCCATCCGGTTTTACAAGTTCGATCCTCAGATCAGTACCATGTTCCATGGTGATGGATTGTTCGTTCGATTTGAAGTCGCCATGATCCATCGTTGCGACATGGGTTTGCGATACTGAAGACCAGGCACCCATCGAGTGCGGGTGCTTTTTCGCATAGTTCTTTATGGGTTTAGGAGCTCTGCGGTCAGAATTTCCCTCACGCAAGACGGGATTTACAGCGCTACCTTTAATTTTATCATATCTGAGTTTGACATCCCGCTCTTCTGCTGTGCCGGGCTCATCGGGATAATCGGGTAGGGCATAGCCTATATATTTTAATTCTTTGATCGCTTCTTTTAATTGTGGAATAGAGGCACTTATATTGGGCAGTTTGATAATGTTGGCATCAGGGTTCTTCGCGAGTTCTCCTAGTTCGGCCAGGTCGTCGGGTACACGTTCATCTTCTCCTAGAAATTCAGGGAAAGCAGCCATTATCCTTCCTGCCAATGAGATGTCTTTTATTTCTACTTCTATACCTGCGGTCTTGGTATAAGCTTTAACTATCGGGAGCAATGAATGTGTGGCCAAAGCTGGGGCCTCATCAGTTTTGGTATAGACTATTTTTGGCATAAAAATGAAAGATTTTCCTTTAAGAGGAGCAAATATACAATTTTAGGAATGCCAAAATAAGAGGGTTCGGGGAAACTTTTACCCTAAATTTTGAATGGGAATTTACTGAAAAACAAAAGCCATATCATTGTAACGGGTACACTGATATGGCTTTCTAGAAACAGTTTGCAAACTTTTTGTGATGTACCGGAGTACTTCACCGCAACCATTGATTGCATTTGCTCGCTGATTCAACGTTTGAAATTTCTTTCGCCTCAATTCTAAAATCAAGCTACTACTCAAAATTTCTTCTTGTCGTTTTTGTGCATTTAGTTTAAACATAAAACCGAAGTTTTATACTTAGATCAAAATTACTCACATAGTGTCCAAAAAGCAACAGCCTTTTTTCTTCCAGCTCACCTTCTATTCCACTCCGGTAACGAATTACCTTTGTTTCCTATCCGGTTAAACAACAATATAAAGAACGTCAACTTTACAATGGCCATACAGATCTACCCTAGACAGGCCTACCCTTAAAACCATAAATCGAATATAGGTCTTTTGCTTCCTACTTCCAAATTTTGTAACGTAAAATAAATCAACACTTTATGAACGTTAGTTATGAACAATTGTTCATAAATCTGATCACTTTTGGGGCCACTTTGGTTGGTATCATGGCATAAAAAAAGATCGGTTAAAACAACCGATCTCTTTCTACTAAAGTTTTCAAGATTATGGCGCCGAAGTGCCACCATCTGTTTTGCTGCGTTTAAGCTGGCGTTGTATTTTTTTAATGGCCGATTCGATCGATTTTTCAGGTTCGATGATATTGTATTCGCCCCAGAAATCCGGATCGGAAAATCCTATGGCTTCATCGCTCATGATGATGGTCGATTTAATTCGTTCTTTATTCTTGGGAAAATTACCATCGTTATTTTTCTCCCAATCGGTTACGGCCATCTCAGCGGTCATACTGTAGACAGAATTAAACAACTTCCGGTCCCAGTCGACCTTAAACTCCATCAATACATTGCTATAACCATAATACCAGCGGCCGTCTTTTTCCCGATAATCTACTCTATAGGCCACTTCATTCGGGAATACCTTGGCGTTTCTGGGTTTTTTCCTCACAAACATTTTACTCGCCTTGTATTTATCCGTGATATTGAGGGCATAGACGGCACTGGTCAGTATTTTTTTGTCAGCATCGATATAGAGTTTGCCTTTATAGAGTGGTTCGGTTACCTCCGGGCGTTGCTCAAAATTCACTACATAGATGAGCTTATCGTTGATCCGTGTAGAACGGTCGAAGGTAAAACGGTAGTCCGAAATCCTATCGCTGGAAAAAATATACTCCGGATACTTCATAATATCCACAAACAAAGCGTTAAAAGGCCCTCCCTGTAGCTTTAGTGCTACCGTATCGAGTTTACTGTAATCGGTACTTTTACGTGCTTTGAAAAGCTTTACCCCATCTCGTTTAGCTGAGGTATAGGGCATTTTATAAATATTGACTACCGCTTCAGAGAGTGATACATTTCTTCTTCTCTTCTTGATAGTTTCCCGGTAGAATGCGGTCATCAAAGTGGCGTCCTTGAAATAGTTTTCTCCTTTACGATCCAGGGTTTCCCGGACTAATCTTTCGGCACTTTTAGGGACAATTACATTCACTTCAGCCAGCTGGGTAACCGAAATATCGAGCTCGATCCTATTCTTATTCGGCCTCATCTGCTGTAAGGGAATGATCTTTGTCTGATATCCTAAAAATGAAACTAAAACATTGCCAGAGGCAGTATTCTCCGGAACTTTTAAAAGAAATTTTCCTTCTGTATTGGTAACCGTACTAATGTTGGTTCCTTCAAGTGCGATATTGGCAAAAACCAACGGCTTGTTGGTCTGACTGTCGACAACCTCACCTTTGTACTGAACAAAGGACATTTCTTGTTGGGGATCGTCCTGGAAGGCATGCAGATTTTGTATTGGTATTGAAACCAGTGCAAGCAACAAGATCAATGCGACGATACCATATTTACTGGCGATTGGTGTTACTCTTCGTTTCATTGTCATAGTTTTTTTGTAATAGTATATCAAAATTAAGCACTAACTCCTTCTAAGTTAATGATAATCATCATAATATCGTGTTAAGATTTATCAAAATCGAAGGTAAAACAAATCGACAAAATGAGGTCTTTGTCGTTGACTACCAATAAATTGGCCCTTCTCCGAGGTATTTTTCTGCTATTGGAGCATAGTAATCTTTTACTTCCTCCAAATTGTAAAGGGTCTCGCTTTTGGTGTAGAGGTCGTATCGGTTAAAATCCGTGATCCACTTTAAATACTCCTCATCCTTTTCATTCAGGAAATGTTGGTAACTCCCACCACTGTGCCAGGGATAAAACGAATGATACCTGATCATGACCATTCCGGCTTCAGGAATACGATTTGCTTTATGTTTTGTTAATACCTGATAGAGGTATTCGTCGTGTCCCCAGGCGAGGTTAAGCGCATCGAGCCCACAATGTTCCGTATATATTCCCAATTCACTACCGTAGACAGGATGATTCATATCCGGATTAAGCTCATTGAATTCGGGGTAGACACAACTATCGGGTAGTGCACAGCCAACAGCAAATACATCGCCTACCATACCCCACTGTTCTTTTTGGCTGGTACCGTCTTCATCACTACCCCATAAGAACATCACCTTACCCAGATCATGAATCAACCCCACCAATTGCATCCAATCGGGTCGCTGGTCTTCGCGAATGGCCTCAGCACTTTGTATGAGGTGCTGAACATTGGGGAGATCTAAATCAGGATCACTTACGTCGATCAGTGCATTAAGGTGTTCCATAGCATCCCATAAACTCAGGGGGCGATCGAATCTAAGATATTTCTTCTGCATCGCCAGGACATAATCAAGGGTCTGATTGGCGCGCATTTTACGGTAATGTTCACGTACTGAAACCTTTACATCAGGGGCTTCATAATTTCTAAAAGACTTCTCCATAGCTATATATTTCCCAGTAAAAGGTACAAAATAATCGTGACAGCGACCAGGAATACACTGAACCCACGGGCGTATTTCCATGGCTTCAGATCCAGGATGCCGGCATCCTGGATCACAAATTTCTTACTATCGGCCCGTGAAATTGACGCCAGGTGCATAACCAGGATATTCAGGACGAATTCGATACCCCAAAGATGAACAAAGTGGATATCAAGGGAGAATATATAGTAAGTGAGCACATAAAAGAAAAGGCCAAAAAAGAGTCCGACTTTGGCTCCGAAGGCATTTATCCTGGGAAAAAGAAAACCGGCGATGATCACAGAGGCCATCGGAATAAAGAAAATACCATTGAGTTGCTGTAGAAGCTGATATAGTCCCTCCGGGGCATTGGCTACAAACGGAGCAATGGTTATGGCAAAGAAGGCCAGTAGTGCAGAACTTATTTTCCCGATACGAACCAATCGCTTTTCCGGTGCTTTATTGTTGATATATCTTTTATAGATCCCCAGACTGAATATTGTAGCCGCACTGTTCAGGGCACTGTTGAAGGTGGTGAGGATAGCACCCATCATCACAGCCACAAAAAAGCCGGTAAGCCAGGCTGGTAGCAACATTTTTACCAATTGTGGATAAACAAGATCGGGTTGATCGTAGAATTGGTCCCCAAAGTAGTAGAAGCCTATGATGCCAGGAAATACGATAACAAGTGGTACCAGTATTTTTAGTAAACCGGTGAATAATAATCCTTTTTGAGCTTCTTTCAGGCTTACAGCGCCGAGAACCCGCTGAATTATCGACTGGTGCATCGCCCAGAAATAGATCTGATTGATCATGAGTCCCGTAAACAGAACTTCAAAAGGCAAAATGGCATTTCTGGCACCATCTCCAAACCCGGATTCCTTGCTCACCACGTTGAATTTCTCAGGGCTATTTTCGAAAATCTTCAGCGTACCCTCGAGGAGGTTTCCTTTTCCGATAGACCACACTGCTATCAATGGCACCAGGAGGCCAGCGACCAACAAACCAAAACCATTGATCGTATCGGTATACGCCACCATTTTAAGGCCGCCAAATATGGCATAGACGGCACCAATGGTGCCTACTACCCAGATAGTAACCCATATCCCTTCTCTCTGCGTTATCTCAAGGAGAGAAGAAATCTCAAAAATGGCCTCTATATTCAATGCTCCGGTATATAATACGATCGGCAACAAGGTGGCGACAAATGAAACGATCAGTAAAAGAGCTATCAGCGTCCGGGTAAGGCCATCGAAACGGGCCTCAAGAAACTGCGGAATTGTAGTAAGGCCCATTTTAAGATATCGGGGAGCAAAATATAGTGCTGCAACGACCAGCGCAATAGCGGAAGTAACCTCCCATGCAATTATAATCGCGCCATTTTTATAGGCAGAACCATTCATGCCCACAAGGTGTTCGGTCGATATATTAGTCAGCAAAAGCGAGCCGGCAATCACAACCCCTGTGAGGGATCTCCCTCCCAGGAAATATCCGTCCTGGGTTTGTAGTTTATCTTTTCTGAGCTTCCAGGTAGCATAACCTGCGACAAAGACAGTAAATAATAGAAAAGTG
>JBDNAQ010000232.1:0-2622 GCA_039768345.1 Flavobacteriaceae bacterium | reverse complement strand
GTCCCATGTGATGTTCGGTTTTTGGGAGATGGCAGTAACATCTTTTTAATTTTGTTCGCATGGATTTTTGGGCAGCCGGTGTACTGATCGATAACCATTATGATTTGACACACTGACAATAGGCAGGTTATAGCTGGAATAGTCGGAAGGTATCTAATAAATCGTTATTATTTCGTATAGTTATGGTTATGACAAGATGTATATCTTTACGCTGCTAAAAACTAGATTCGAGCACTTAAAAAGCGGAAAATTATGCTCTGAAGACATCAGGGCAAATAATCTGCAAAAATTCCGCAAGCTCGTTCGCTTTGTTAAGGAATATTCGTCATATTACAGAAGGATTATCGCTAAACATCATATAGATCCTTATCGTTGTTTACCGGATGATTTCCCTGTGATGACGAAACGAGACGTCGTCGAGAACTTTGATGATATCGTCACGAATCAAAGAATCACCAGAGCGGCTATTTCTGATTTTATTGAGCATTCAAAAGATCCGTTAGATTTGTATCGAAATCAATATTATGTCCTCCATGGATCTGGCACATCTGGAGAAATAGGATCTTTTGTATATTCCAAAAATGATTTCGCCCGTGGTATGGCACATGGAATGGGCTTGGTCAGTTTTAACTTTCAAATGAAAAGAAAGCGGATCACTTTTTTAGGTGCAACAAATGGACACTTTGCCGGAGTTACCATGGTGTCCACTTCAATGAGATCGGCGTCTAAACTTATTTTTAAGACAAAAACATTTGACATCAATCTTACCATACATCATATCGTTGATCAGATGAATGCCTTCCAACCAGACATCATAATTGGCTATGCCACAGCGCTAAAGATATTGGCAGAGAAACAAATCGAAGGAATGCTTAACGTCACGCCGTCAATCGTTGAAAGCTGCGGTGAACCGATAAGTCCAACTGATAAAGAATTCATCGAAAAAACCTTTAACTGCCAATTGCTAAACGTCTACGCAAGTACGGAGTTCCTTTATATGGGGATCAGTAAACCTGAATATGGAGGTATGTATTTGCTGGAAAATGATTTGATTTTCGAGCTGAAAGACGATCACACATGTGTGACAAACCTTTTTAATTATACCATGCCCCTGATTCGTTACAGAATGGATGATATTCTAATCCCTGTCCCTGACAATGAAAGAATCCTTCCATTCACAAAAATAAAAGAGTTTATCGGCCGAAGAGAATATACAATGGTCTTCACGAATAAATATGGAAGTGATGATATTATTAATCCCCAGACGATCTACCAGTTCTTTATAAAATACCTGCAACGGTTCCAAATTCTACAGAATGATAAGCAATCCTTTATATTTAAGGCCGTTTTAAATAAGGGGCTCAACGAATTTCGGAAAAAGGAAGTGCTGAAAGAAATAAAATCAAAAATAGATTTTATACTTTCCAAAAAGGATATGGATAACGTTTCCTTTGATATTGAAGAATCGAAAGATTTGTCAATAGATCCGAGAACAGGAAAGTTTCGTTTGGTTGTAAAAGACAACATGAATCCTTTGCAGTAAATCATCTTACGTACTTGTACATGTTATCAAACCCAACTCTCATTTGTTTCTAAAAAATTGTTCAGGATCTGGGTCTCGGTCGAGAGCGTACCAGGCAAATAGTCAGAAAATACCAGCGTCATCTGAAATTGATGGAAGATCCGTTTGCGTTGAAAATAAAGGAATTGAGTCGCCTGGAAGATGCTACAAAGATATTCAATGCCCTTAAGGGTAACGATTTTTACGACGGTGACCCTGAGAAACTGGCCAATTACAAGCCGGAAGATTTAATGACCGGGGATTAGGCACAAAAGGAGTCGCTGTAATTGCCAGGGCATTGGAAAGCATGGGGGTCATTGGGGATGCGGAGGAATGGTTGAAGTGAATGGGTTGGGAGAAGCTATTATAGCGACTTATATTCCGTGGCTCTTATTGGTCTCAGGAGCGATTGGGGTGGCGTTAGGCGTCAATCGTACCCTAAAACGCAAAGAAAAGGAGAGCAAGCTTCTTCAGGTGATCTCCTTTTTAGTGGGGGCGATTCTTTTGGCGGCCCCGGTGGCGTTGGTGTTACAGAGCGGGAAAGGCTCTGAGGTGTCGGGGATATCCATTCTTCTGGTATTGCTTTTAGGCATCTGCCTCATGAGTCGTGCCTTAAAAAGTCTACCGATAGCATTCATTATTGTGGCGATAATGGGTACTGGACTGTTCTGGCTATTCTCCTACTTTAAACAGTTCAGCTTCGCCGGAGACATACCCATCCAGACAATCGCCCTGGTAATAACCGTCCTGTTATTAGCGGTTTTTGGGATCAGTTTTTTTATTGAAAAGACGATCGACCTGTTCTTGGGGCTTTTAGGGTTGGGTCCAATCGTGTTCATTGTGGCTGCAGCAGCTTTCCTCCAGGGCCTCCTTATAGGCCTGCATATTACCGATCATCACGGTTTGCTGAATCTGCTAAGAGGGTAGTTTGTAAATCACCCACATTTTCAAGAATGCTGAACGAATGAACAAGGTCGACCTAATCCAGACGCTGAAAGATTCAAACGACCTGTCCAAATCGGAAGCTGAGACGGTCGTAAACCTGTTTTTCGATAAAATGG
>JBDNAQ010000231.1:0-4363 GCA_039768345.1 Flavobacteriaceae bacterium | reverse complement strand
GGGTATCTATAATCGGATTCTTTGACTTCACCCCCTGAATCCTGTTGCTTCTTGTAGAAATAATAGACATTCGTAGTGCCGTGATGTGTTCGTATAAAATCGATCACCCGGTCGGGCAACCTGTTCTGGCGGGCAATTTCGATCCCTTCAATAACATGATCGATAATGATCCTTGCGCTTTCCCTGGGTTGCAGGTCGTCGTGCGGATTGATATTGGTCACCTGGTTCTCGGTAAAATATGCCGGCTTATTCATTTTTCCAATATCGTGGTACAAGGCCCCTACCCTGACCAGCATGGCATTCGCCCCGATCTCATTGGCCGACGCTTCGGCAAGATTAGCCACCTGCAGGCTATGATGGAATGTACCCGGTGCTTTATTGGCCAGTTCTTTCAGTAGGCGGGAATTTGTATCCGATAATTCGAGTAATGAAACATCGGAGATCAGTCCGAAAATCTTTTCATATACATAGATCAGGGGTTGTGCGAAAAGGGTAATCATACCATTGAGCAGAAAAAATCCAAAAGTATAAAGGTTGATCTGATCTAAGCTTCCTTCCTGGATCACATAGAATGCGAAATAACCCACCATATAGATCAGCGTTATCTGGCCTACTGATATAAAAAGATTAGCTCTTTTATAGAGTTCAGACACGGTAAGAATGGTAACAATACCCGCGATGATCTGCAAGAATATATATTCGAAACTGTTGGGAACTACGAAACCGAGGATCAGCACTGTTAGTACATGGACAAATAAACCCAGCCGGGCATCGAAAAAGGTTTTTAATATAAGCGGTAGGATACAGAGTGGAACAACAAATACATAGCCTTCATTATACTTCACTACGAGGGTGGTTACGAACACCATCAGGAGAATGTTGAAAAAGATAAAGGTCACTTTTACATTGTTTCTCCAAACTTCGGGGCGGTATTTTTTAAGAAACAACATGAGCATCATTAAAACCAATGCAACCAGGATGGTGTAGCCCGATATTATAAAGAGCAGGTTGTTTTCGGTCCATAATTCCGATTCATACTCGGCCTTTAAGGAACTAAGGATTTTTAGATTTTCGGCCTCAACTACCTCGCCTTTGGCAACGATCAGCTTACCTTCATCTACACTCCCCCTGGTCATTGAGATTTTAGAGAATTCATCATCAAGGGCTTTTTTGGTGAGTTTATCATCGTATCTGACATTAGGTCTGAGTATATCAAAAAAGAGCTCGCGAAATTGGTTCTGATAGCGTGTCAGGGATTGTTCTGCCAAAAGTGCTCCCAGCTTATCACCGGCATCAACAATGCCGGGCAATTCGGCGCTTTTCAGGAGGATCGCCTCATTATTCTTCACCAGATAAAATTCGGGCTTATCCGACCTCTCCTGTGTATTCTCCAGCAATCCGTATCGATAAAAATTTTCCAGTATCAGCAGGCTGGCCTTCTCGAACCTTTGGCGTTGCGTGGGCGAATAGCGTTCTTTCGGAAATATGACCTCAAATTGCCGATCGAAGTGCCGCTTTACTTCGTCTACAATCGTTGGATCATAGCTGTAATAATCGATATGCCGACTTTCGATCTCCTGTTCTTCCAAGCTGATCTCCTCGGTCGATTTCTTTATTGTAAAGTCGAATGGCGCATAAAGATTTTCGTATTGCCAGGGTTTGCCTTTTTGAAATTCGTATTTGAATTTACCGCCTCTGGGGAAAAAAAAGACGATACACGCGACGGTGAGAAAGTAGAGGAAGTATTTATAAATCAGCGATTGCTTCTTGTAAACGGTGTCAAGGTATTTCCCCATGTCGTGTATTATCTTTATCAAAAATAGAAAATTAAACGCTTAAGAAGTGGTAAGCAGGCCTCGATGAAGTTTAATTTATTAATTTCGCACTGACATTTTTAACACATTCTTCTAACTAAGAATATAATAAATGAGAGAGGTCGTAATTGTCTCGATGGCACGCACGCCGATTGGAAGTTTTATGGGAGGGCTGTCGGGCATACCGGCGCCCGAACTAGGTGCTAAAGCCATAAAAGGAGCACTTGAGAAGGTGGGTCTGGATCCTGACCTTGTTCAGGAAGTGCTAATGGGAAATGTTGTGCAGGCAGGTACAGGTCAGGCTCCGGCCAGGCAGGCAGCTATTTATGCCGGTATACCAGATACGGTGCCCTGTACGACAGTGAACAAGGTATGTGCCTCAGGAATGAAAGCCATTATGCAGGGGGCCCAATCTATCGCGCTTGGCGATAACGATATTGTTGTTGCAGGTGGTATGGAAAACATGAGCCTTATCCCGCACTATGTGTATATGAGGAATCCCCATAAATTTGGCCCGATGAAGATGGAAGACGGGATGCAAAAAGATGGTCTGGTAGATGTCTATGACCAACATGCCATGGGGGTCTGTGCAGATGCTTGTGCCACTGAATATAATTTCAGTAGGGAAGAGCAGGATCAGTTTGCCATTCAATCCTATGAACGTTCTGCCGCCGCCTGGAAATCGGGTAAATTCAAAGATGAGGTAATTCCGGTTGAGGTACCTCAGCGAAGGGGAGAGCCTGTGATAGTCGATGAAGATGAAGAATTTAAAAATGTCAGGATGGATAAAATCCCAAACCTTCGTCCTGCTTTTAGCAAAGAAGGTACGGTAACTGCCGCCAATGCCTCAACCATTAACGATGGTGCCGCCGCAGTGGTGCTTATGAGTGCCGAAAAAGCCGGTGAGCTGAATATTCAACCTCTGGCAAAGATCAGAAGTTATGCCGATGCGGCCCAGGAACCTAAGTGGTTTACTACTGCACCTGCCAAAGCTTTGCCAAAGGCCCTCGATAAAGCTGGGATCGATATCAATGATGTGGATTATTTTGAATTCAATGAAGCTTTCTCAGTAGTCGGACTGGCGAATATAAAATTATTAGGATTAAATGACTCCAATGTAAATGTAAATGGAGGAGCCGTTTCCTTAGGGCATCCACTGGGTTGCTCCGGGGCACGTATAACCATTACCCTGATCAGTGTACTGATTCAAAACCAGGCCAGAATCGGTGCCGCGGCCATATGCAATGGTGGAGGAGGTGCATCTGCCATTGTCCTGGAAAGAAGCTGATCACCTATAGGGTCTCAAAAAAGTTTATGCCATACGGTATATGCCATCTTAGTGTAATTCCAGTTCGAGCACAGCCGGATAACTCGAGTGAAATGCTAACCCAACTACTTTATGGGGAGCATTTTAAGATCATCGAACAAAGAAAAAACTGGGCTCAGATCCGAGGTGTCGATGATGGCATGGAAGGTTGGGTAGCTAAACAGCAGTTCCTGCCGATCGACAAATTACAATTTAAAACTATAGAGGAAAACAAAAAACCCCAATATGCTTCAGATCTTGTTGGGTTTTCCATGGCTGAGGATGAAGCCCTGATCCCGGTACTGTTGGGTTCCTCTGTGTCGAATGCAGCTTTTCTTTCCCATAGTTTCGAAGGTGCTTGCCTGAATGGTATCGGGGCAAAATCAAATATAGTGCCCACCGCGATGTATTATCTCAATGCTCCTTTTCTCCGGGGAGGAAAAACCCCTTTTGGCGTGGATGATGCCGGATTGAGCCAGATGGTGTACAAAATTAACGGATACCGTTTACCCCGACTGGCATCGGAACAAGCCATGGTGGGAGAGTCACTCAGTTTTATCGAGGAGAGCGAGCCCGGCGATCTGGCTTTTTTTGATGACAAAGAAGGAAATATCGATCATGTCGGAATTATCATGAAAGACAATTTTATCATTCATTCCCATGGTAAGGTAAGGATCGACCGTCTTGATCATTCCGGGATCTTCAATACAACCGAAAGGCTTTATTCCCATTCGCTCAGGGTCATTAAAAAAATCGTATAAAAAACCCCGGCACAATGGCCGGGGTTATTACTTTTAAATCCTTGGATTGATTATTCCCCCAAGAGTTTTTTCATCTTCATGAAATTCTCAGTGTCGCCCAAAGCTCCATATATATTTTTCAATTGGGAAAGGATGCCCTGGTTGTCAGGATTGGTTATCAAAGCGTCTTCCAACACCTTGGCCCCTTGACGGAAGAGGTCATCCTTATTCTTTTTCAATTCATCATATCGTGCGATATCTGCCCTTGAACTTCCAAGAGTATTCATCTCATCGATAAGCCCATTACCCTCGTTCACGTAAGTGGTAGAGAGATTGAGTTGTGCGTTGGTATATCCTGGATTGATCTCTAAAGCTCTCATATAAGCCGCTCTGGCCTCCTTAAGATTGCCCTGCTCCATATTGATCACCCCAATATTATACTGAAGATCCGGGTTGTCTGGAGCCATATCTGCTGCTTTCGCCATCATAGTCTTAAACGTATC